>JAFAFM010000185.1 GCA_023423495.1 Armatimonadota bacterium | reverse complement strand
GGATGGAACGACCGTTGCGGACCTCACCGCTTTCTTCGTCCGAGATTCCCACCGAAGCGGAAAGACTTTGGGATATGCGCTGGATTCCAACCGCAGTTATCTCATGCCGGAAGGGTGCCTTTCCTTTCCTGACAATTTGGAGTTTGACGCTGCGCTCACGTTCGCCAGCTCGGACCCCAAACCAGTGACTTCCCCAGACTCCAATAGCGTCACATTGGTCCAACATCACTCTTTGGTGAGGCTGCCCGACAGAGGCTTCCAGCCTCGCGAATACGACCCAAGGTCGGGCTATTTCGCGCTCGCCTACATGGACTTCGCCGCGAAACTGGACGAAAGCCTCCACAAGAAGGTGATCTGTCGCCATCGGCTCGAAAAAGCCGATCCCAATGCTGCGGTGTCGCCCGCGAAGAAACCTCTTATCTACTATCTCGATCGGGGCACGCCCGAGCCCTTACGGTCCGCGCTATAGGAAGGCGGTCGGTGGTGGAACCAAGCATTTGAGGCAGCAGGATTTAAGGATGCTTTCCGAGTTGAGGTGCTCCCTGCCGATGCCCACCCGCTCGACATTCGCTACAACGTGATCCAGTGGATCCATCGCTCAACCCGCGGGTATTCGGTAGGTGGTTCGATCATCGATCCGCGAACAGGCGAGATCATCAAGGGCATGGTGCGATTGGACTCCTCCAGAATCCGCCAAGACATGCTGATCTTCGAAGGTCTCGCTGGCGCAGGCGCCGCCCTAACCGGAAACCCGAACGACGCGACCATTCCCGGGCTAGCCCGAATTCGACAACTGTCCGCGCACGAGATCGGCCACACGCTTGGACTCCGTCATAACTTTGCGGCCAGCACCCAAAACCGGGCGTCGGTGATGGATTATCCGGGCCCTTTGCTCGCCCTCAAACCCAATGGGGAGATCGATTTCTCAAAGGCATATTCCACGGGTATCGGCGAGTGGGACAAATTCGCGATCACGTACGGCTACGGATCTAACACGGAGGCCCAGCGGAAGTCCATGCTGGATGAAGTCCACACGGGCAAACGCGCCTACCTAACAGATGACGATGACCCTGCCTATGGTGGCGCAGATTGGCGCTCGAGCAAGTGGGATAACGGGAACAACCCAGTCGAAGCCTTGAGGCGTTCGTTGGCAATTCGGAATGCGGCAATGTCGAAATTCAGCCAGCGGACTATTCGGGACTTCACGCCCCGATCAGAATTGGAGATCAGCCTCGGCCCAGTGTACTTCTTCCACCGCTACGACTTGGCGACCCTTGCCAAAACCATCGGTGGTTTGGAATACGAGCACACGGTTAAGGTTCCAGCAGGGAACACACAAGGCAGACTGGTCCGGCCAATCTCCGCCGAGCGGCAACAGGCGGCATTGGACCTCCTGCTCGACTGTGCATCGCCCGACTTCCTCAACCTCTCCAATGAACTGTTGAGCCAACTCAACCCCTCGGCGCCTGGCTTCTCGAACCGGCGCGAAAAGTTCAAAACCAATACGACGTACATTTTCGATTCTCTGGGAGCAGCTGGAACCGGCGCAGATTTGGTCTTCGCCGAACTGCTCGATCCAGCCCGTTGCGTACGAATCGTGGAACTCCAATCGCGAGATAGCAACCTGCCCAAATTCGAGGTGATGCTATCAAGGATTACGGACCGTGTATTTGGCTATTCGCCGCCTAATCCTCGCCTTGCCGAAATTGCGAGAATTGCGCAGAGCGCGTACATTGACCGCCTGCTCGACCTTATCGATGCAGATATTCCGCGCTCCACCAGATCGCGAGCCGTCGGCGAAGCAATGCGCATTCAAAGCTTGGTGGAAGGCCGCATGACCTCGGGAGCGCCGGAATCTCGATCCCACTACGGGCTGTTGCTTGGTGAGATGCAGAAGTTTTTTGAAAGGCCCATGGGTGAAGGCAAGCGCTCCAAGCGACCCGTAGCACCGATGCCAGGGAGCCCAATAGGCTGTAGCCTCGGGGGGTGAGGCCGGTAAACTTGGCGTTTCATGTCGCATAAAACGACCGTCTGCACCGCCATCCCGTACGTCAACTCGGTGCCGCACATCGGCAACATCTTGACGGACCTCTGTGGAGACGTCACTGCCCGATATTTTCGGCTGCGAGGCCAGGACGTTTACTTTCAGGTTGGGACAGACGAGAACGGGCTCAAAATCAAGGAAGCCGCCGAGAACAACAACCGCGATCCCCACGAGTTTGTTGGGGAAATCGCCGGACGCTTCCGTACGATCTTCGACAAAACCCGGATCAGCTACGACGATTTCATCCGGACCACTGAGCCGAGACACATCCGGGCCAGCCAAGCGTTGTTCTCCAAGCTTCAGGAGAACGGCCATGTGTACCTGGGCAAATATGAAGGCTGGTACGACGTGTCGACCGAAACCTTCTTCCGGGAAGAGGACTTGGTGGATGGCAAAAGCCCGGACGGCAACGAGGTCCGGTGGGTCAGCGAGGACAACTACTTTTTTAAGCTGAGCGCTTTCGGCGAGCAACTCCTTGCGCACATTGAGGCAAATCCAGATTTCATTGTCCCAGCCAACAGGAAGAACGAAGTCGTAAGTTTCATCAAGCAGGGCCTCCGGGATGTCTGCATCACCCGACGCAATCCGGGCTGGGGAATCCCAGTTCCTGGAAATGAGGAATTGGTCATCTACGTTTGGTTCGATGCGCTTATCAACTACATCGCGAGCGCAGGATGGCCTGACCAAGGCTTTGAGGATATTTGGCCCGCCAAAGTGCAATGGGTGGGTAAGGACATCCTAACCCGTTTCCACGCCACCCTCTGGCCCGCGATGCTCCTTGGCATCGGACTACCGCTTTACGAAACCGTGGCTGCGCATGGCTGGGTGCTTTTGGGTGGAGAGAAAATCTCCAAGTCGAAAGGCAATGTCGTCCGTCCGCTCGAACTGGCGGCCGAATTCGCTGAACGAGCAGGTATTTCAGAGGATCTTGCCGTGGATGTCTTGCGGCATTACCTGACGGCGACGATGTCGATGGAGGGCGACTCAACCTTCACCTACGAGGATTTTGACCAGCGCTACAACAGCGACTTGGCCAACGACCTTGGGAATGCTCTTAACCGAACGCTCAGCATGGTGCATAAATTCGCAGAGGGCAAGGTTCCGGACGCCGCTCCTGAACCTGAGGCAATGGTAGCGATTCGCGCCGCTAAAGCATCGTTCGAGCAAGCCATGGCGGAGTACCAAATCCCGAAGGCAAATGAGGCTGCTATGGGGTTGGTACGGTTTCTAAATAAGTACATCGACACACGCGCCCCCTGGGCTCTGTCCAAAAATCAGGATCCGGCTTTGGGAAGCGTGCTTCGGTCGATGCTCTTGTGCATCCACGCGGCTCAAGGGTTAATGACCGTTTTCATTCCCTTGGGCGCAAATGCCGTTGCCCGACAACTCGGAGTGACGGCAACCCAAAAGTGGGAGGAGATTGGAGATGAAACTTCGCTTCCGCCCGGTAGTGCGCTGCAAACCCCACAGCCAATTTTCCCTCGACTAGACCTTACAAAGAAAATGGATACTCCTGCCAACAACAAAGCCCCCAACGAAGCGACAAAATCTGCTCCGTCGCCCGCTTCCGAAGTCTCCGTCACCCCCCAGATCACCATCGAAGACTTCATGAAGGTAGACCTACGAGTCGCCCGAGTCCTTGAGGCCGAAGAGTTGGAGGGCAGTGACAAACTTCTGAAACTCCAGTTGGACGTGAATGGTGAGAAGCGCCAAGTGGTTGCGGGGATCAAGGCCAAGTACGCTCCCATCGATCTGATCGGGCGGCAGGTTGTGATGGTCTTCAACCTAAAGCCGGCCAAGTTGCGCGGAACCGAGAGCCAAGGCATGCTTCTGGCCGCGGTCGACGAGGACGGAGGCGCCATCCTGCTCCAGCCGGATCGAGAAACCCCCGAAGGGGCCAAGGTTCGCTAGTTCAGAGCGCCCCGCCTGAACGTCTTTGATTCGTATGGTCACTCAAGGGCTTGAACTCTTCGCCGAGAACCTCGTCGAGGATTTAATGCGAGACCACCCCGTCAAGCGCCGGCCGACTCTTCGGTGGAAAGCTTTGCGGGTAACCGCAGGAATCGCCTACTATCGCACGTACGAAATTGCGCTCAGCAGAAAACTGCTTATCGATGAGCAGCGCCTCCGCGACACGCTCATCCACGAATATGCCCACCTCTTGGCTTATGACCGGTTCGGCCCAAAAGCGGCAAATCATGGTCCCGAATGGCGGACGGCGATGCGAGAACTCGGAGCAAAGCCCGAACGGACGCACTGCTATCAGGTGGATCGAAACAAAACGCGGCAGCGGGTCACCTACGAATGCCAGCGCTGCGGTAAGCACCTGTTCCGAACGCGGCGTCTCCCTTCGAAGCACCGGTACTTCCACGTTGACTGTGGTGGCGGATTGAAGCTGATTTCCGTCGAGGCCACGACGAATTCCGATCTGCCATCGTAGTTAGGTTAACCTTGTAGAAAGGGAACGTACCATGTGGATCGCAACCGCTGACCGATGTCGCCGCATGGATCGTTGCGCGCCGGAATACGGCATCAGCGTCCGGCAGCTTATGGACCGGGCTGGACTTGCGGTCTTCCAAGCTCTCCAGGAGATGGTTGCTCCGAAGTCTCACATTGTATTCGTATGCGGAAAGGGCAACAACGGTGGAGATGGACTCGTGGCTGCTGCCCTCTCGGCCAAAAGCGGATACACCGTCGACTGTTTGATCGTCGCGAATGAGGGTGAGCTTTCTCCCCTTGCGGCAGAGTCCCTGGAACATGCTCGCGCTTCCGAAGTGAACTTTTGTTTCCTCGGGTCAGTAGAATTCGAAACACGACTCGAAAATCTGTCGGAGGCCGACCTCGTAGTAGATGCACTTTTGGGCACAGGAGTTAGCGGCGACGTGCGCGACCCGGCCCTGACTGCGATTCGCGCCATCAACAAAAGCGGCGCGCCTGTCCTGGCGGTCGACATTCCGAGCGGCATCGAGACCGACACCGGCGATGAACAGGGAGAGAGTGTGTGGGCATCTCGTACCGTCACCTTCGGACTTCCGAAGCCAGGATTTTTTCAAAACCAAGGGTTGGAGCATAGCGGTTCATGGTCCGTGGCGGACATTGGCTTTCCCCCCGAACTCCTCAATGAACCGAGCGAGGCCAAGTTGCTGGACTGCGGATGGGCAGCCAATGTCCTTCCGAGCCGGCTGCGTTCAAGCCATAAAGGTGACAACGGAAGCGTCCTGATCGTTGCTGGGAGCAAGGCCATGCCAGGGGCAGCATCCATGGCCGCCCAGTCCGCTTTAAGGAGTGGGGCCGGATTAGTCACCTTGGCCAGCGTCGAATCAGTCTGCCGAGCGGTATCCGCCCGAATTCCAGAATGCATCCTTCTGCCGCTCTCGGAAGAAGGCGGGTTCATCGCGCCTTCAGCCGCCAGGGTGTTGTTGGAAAGCCAAAAGCGGTACGATGCCGGCGTCGTCGGTCCCGGAATGGGCCAGTCTGAAGCGACCCTTGAGCTTCTTCGGCTGTTGTGGTCCGACTGGAAGCTTCCAAGCGTTATCGATGCCGATGCACTTAACGCCGTTGCCAAGGGGGTGCCGCTCCCTGGAACTGAATGTGTGCTTACGCCGCATCCGGTAGAGATGGGTCGACTTCTCCAAGCCAGCGCGGCTGAGATACAAGCTGATCGCTTTACTGCGGTCAAACGGGCGTCTGAACGGTTTGACAAGTGTGTGCTCTTGAAGGGGCCATACTCTCTCGTGCGTGAAGACGACCAGCCTACATTAGTGAATCGCTCCGGAAATGCAGGAATGGCCACGGGAGGGATGGGTGACGTGCTGACTGGGGTAATCGCGACTCTTATGGGGCAATCCGTTCCTGCTTATTACGCGGCCGGATTGGGCATGTATTGGCATGGCTTGGCTGCCGACATTTGCGCAGAAGAAATCGGGATGGTCGGATACAAAGCGACCGAAGTTGCAGACGCATTGCCAAAAGCTCGCGCTAAAATCGTTTCAAGTTGCGACTACGAGAACTGCTGTTTGTTTTAGCGATCGTTCCTTCGCTGGCCCTGGCCCAGTCAACGATAAAGCTGAATTTCCCATCCGAAGGCGAAAGAGAAGTCTGGATCGCCGACCAGTTGGTCGCGCCAGCGTCAACGCTAAAAGCCGAAGGCAAGACGTTGGAGATCCCTAAGCAGGGAGGTGGCAAGGATCGGCTGTTCGTGTGGGACCGGAAGTCTGGCAACGTGGCCACGAAGCTGGTCACGGAATTGAAAGATTCCTGGACGCTAACGGACAAGGACTTCAATCTCGTTGGAAAGGTGACCGTTCAAGTCGAGCACGAGAACAAGCCGGTCGCAGTTGCCTTCGTCAGGTTAAAAGCCCAAAACCAGGTCAAGGAGACACAACTCGACGCCAAGAAAGAGGGCAAAGCAACGTTCTTCGGAGTTCCGGCAGGAAAGGTCGATGTCACGGTGAACTACACCTCTGAGGGCGCGGATGCCGAACCCGCGGTCCAAAGCTTCAACCTCGGTACGAAAAGATCGGACCCCGATCCCGTATTCACGATCGCACTCTCCAAGCCGGTTGAAACCGTCCGGTCGCCAGATGAGCCGGCCACCAAAGAGGAGAGCCCGGATGACAAACGCGAAGCAGAATCCAAGCAAAACCCGGCTGGCACCTTCGGCACGATCATCATCTATTTGCTCGGATTGGGTGTCGCAATTGGCGCGATTTACTTCGGGCTGAAGTACATGAAGGATCACCAGGACAAGCTAAAAACACACCTGGAACAGGTAGGGGTGCAAGTACCCGGACCGCTCGATGCTAACGCACCCGCCGACCCTGCACCGGCTCCCGCGCCCCTGCAGCCCGCTCCACAGCAGCGAATCATCCTAAACGACGCCGATCCTGGCATCTTTCCTACGCCTCCGCCGGCCGCTCATACCGTTTCCACCTCCGAGCCCCGGTTGGTAATGGCGAACGGAGATGTTTTCACTATTCCCGAAGGCGAGACCACGGTTGGTCGTGAAGCTACAAACGGATTGGCGCTTGTCGCGGAGACGACGGTGTCTCGCAGGCATGCCTCACTCACCAAAACGGGCGACGAAATCTCCGTTCGAGATGAGGGCAGTTCAAACGGAACCTTCGTAAACGGACGCAAGATAGACGACTCAACGGTGTTGCGGCCCGGCGACATGGTTCAGTTCGGCCAGGCCGTTTTCCGATTCGAGGCTTAAGCTTATGGGCCGCATTTTCTTAAGGATGCTGGTCGGTGGGGCCGCTGGCCTGCTGGCTTGGGCGCTCATGGAACCGTCGGCACCCCGGAGCTTCTTCGACGCGGGCTGGGAGCGTTGGTCGCTCACCTTTGTCGCGGTGATCGGGGCGCTCGTCGGCCTCTCGGTGGGTGGACTAGACGGTTACCTGCAGGGGACCCGAACCAAGTTCATCCGCGGAGCAATTCTCGGGTTAATCTTTGGGGCTATCGGGAGCACCTTCGGGTTTGGAATTGGGGGAACCCTTTCTGAAGCGACCTTCGGCGAAGTCAGCACCTTCAACAACAACATCATGGTCCAGATGCTGGCCCGACTCACCGCGTTTGTGTTTATGGGCTTGGCGCTCGGCTTCGGCATCGGCGCCAGCTCGATGAACATCCGTAAGGCTGTTCAAGGACTAGTGGGTGGCGGAATCGGCGCGGCGATCGCCGGTGTGCTCTTCGATCCAGTCAGCGCGATGGTCGGTCCCTTAATCATCGCCCTGCGCGGCGGCGATGAGGTCGGCATCATTGGCCGAATCATTCTCTCGGTGGTGCAAGGGGCCCTAATTGGCCTGTTTATCGGAATTGTCGAGCGGGTTGCCCGCTCGGCCTGGGTGCGACAAACCCTTGGGCGCAATGAGGGTCGAGAGTGGGTTTTGGACGCAGTTCACAACTACATTGGTCGAAGCGAAAACGCCCAAATTCCCCTATTTGGAGATCCCAACGTCGTCCCAAACCATGCCTGCATCATTCGGCAGGGGCCCAACCAATATCTGATCGCTGACGGCGGCTCACCGATAGGCACAATCGTCAACGGCCAACGTGTGCAAGAAGCTCATTTGAGCCATGGCTCGATCATCACGATCGGTTCCGCGAACCTTGAGTTCCTGCTCAAGAATCAGGCCGCCCCCGTCAGGGGTCCAGAAAGCTATCCCGGGCAGGCATATCCTATCTCGGGCCACTCCCACCATCCAGGCGTAATGGCACCTGTTTCCCAACAGATCGCTACGCCATCGGCGATTCCTTCAACTCCGGTGCAGAACCTTGCGCTGGTGGCGATCGACGGACCCTTGATGGGGCAGAGATTTCCCATCCAGTCGACCGTAGAAATTGGTCGCGAGCAGCCCGCAGTTCCATTAAGCTTCGATTCCCAAGTATCTCGCAAGCACGCCCGACTAGAGCCGACAATCGGAGGTCTCGGAGTTACCGACCTGGGAAGCACCAATGGAACGATTGTCAACGGCCAACGCGTCCAATCTCAAATTCTCAAACCTGGGGACCTTCTGAAAATAGGCGCGACGACATTTCGCGTAGACTGACCAGTGCTGCCCGATGGATAACAACAGAACTCAGCATATCGATCCGAACCGTACTGTGCTCGGAAATGCCCCTTCCAATGACCCTATGCGCACCCAGGCCATGGGAGCGTTCGACCCGCAGAAGACCAGCGCGATGTCGGCCATGCCCGGCGGCAAGGCATTGGTGGCGGAAGTCATCCCTGGTCGAGAAGCAACCATGGCGAACGGCCCCGCTCGGGAGCAGTTCTTGGTGGACTTCATTGCGGGTGGATCGCCCGGCGCAGGACTGGGGGCAAGAACTCCCTTGAACCTCTGTCTCGTTATCGACCGATCTGGCTCGATGGAAGGGCCTCCGCTCGACTACGTTAAGCAAGCGTGCGCTTATGTCGTGGATTTGCTGAGTCCGAACGATATCCTGAGCATCGTCACCTTCGAGGAGACTGTGGATGTGTTGATGCCGCCCCAGCGGGTGACAGACAAGAACGCCATTAAGGAAGGCATCCAGCGCCTAATGCCAGGCAATACCACCAACCTCTACGACGGAATGCTTTTGGGCATGCAGCAAGTGCTTACTGTTGCTGACCCCGGACGAGCTACGCGCCTCGTGGTCCTAAGTGACGGTGACCCCACTGCCGGGATCAAGGATTTCTCCGCACTCGTCGCGCATGCCGGCGACATCAAATCCAGGGGAATAACCTGCACGTTTCTGGGCTTCGGGCCGGACTACAACGAAGAATTGCTCGCCAGCATGGCCAAACGAGCCGGTGGAAATTACTACTACATCCCGCAGCCAAACCTCATTCCAGAGGTCTTCCGGACCGAGCTGGAAAAGCTGATGACGGTTTCTGCCCGCAACCTAAGGCTGGATATTAAGTTGAGCCGATGGGTTTCCATGCGTGGACCACAGGCCGCAACGACCGGCGAAGTTCATATCGACCTAGCCGATCTCGAGCGAGGATCGACCCTCCAGCAAGTAATCGATCTCGAATTCCAGAATCATCCGCTTGGCTGGTACAGGGTCGCGGCGGGACGCCTCACGTACGACGACACCACCACCGGCAAAACGGAAACGATCGATTTGGACTTCGTGATGGAGTTCACCGCCGATTCCGCGAGGTACACGGTCGCTCAAAATCCCAGGGTTGCCCAGGCTTCGCAAATCGCAATGGCTTCGCGGGTCGTGGAGAAAACGATCATGGGATTGAAGACAGGCCAGCTCACCGCGATGGGAGCCATTGCGGATCTTCAGAAGACGCAGGCCCTGTTGCTCAGCGAAGGCCGGACCGGCGAGGCCCAAGAAGTGACGATGGCGCTTCGGGCACTCCAATCGGGAGACACCGGCGGGGCCGAAAAGACGCTCATGGGCACTATGGTCAACCTGGACCAGGGTAAGAAGCAAAGCTAATGTGGCTCCTCCTAAACAATAGTTACTTGTCCGTGGTCAAGCACCTTGGCAAGGCGGAAACGTTGCTCGTTCGTTCAAGAATCCAGGGTGATATCGAGCGGGCGATCCCGACTGCTGAAGTTTATGAGGATCCGAGTGCGGATTATCGGTACCGTGCCGACGTGCCACGCGAGGTCTTCAAAAAGGCAATGGAAGTTGCGATCGACGAAATCGAGTACAGCAACTTCAAAGGCAGCGTGAAAGATCCCGTCCGGCACAACGTGTACATGCGCGTCTGGAGTGTGCTCGCGGATGCTTTCGGTGCCTACGGAAAGTAGCTAGACCAGCTTTACGCCCGGCTGCCCCTCGACAACCTCGCCAATCAACGTCATTCCGGGGATTTCGTTTGGAGAGAACAGAGCGAGTCCACCGCTAGTTTGGGGATCGAAAATCACATCGATCCTCCAGTCCTCCACTCCCTGGTTGGACGCGAATTGCTCGCCTAGAAAGGCTTTGTTTTTGTTCGCGCCGCCAGTCGTGTGCCCCGCTGCGATCAGCCGCTCCAC
>JAFAFM010000157.1 GCA_023423495.1 Armatimonadota bacterium | reverse complement strand
GCTAAAGCTCGCGCCCGTGCCGATGCTCCCGTCCAGTGAGGAAGTCCAAGCCAGATTGGCGCTAATGTTTCCGTCCTCCCCGTCGGTTGCCGAACCGGCGAAGTTTACGGTAGCTCCATAGTTGGCCGAGGAGTTGTTCGTCGGCGAGGTGATGGTAACCGTCGGTGGCTGGTTTTGCGGTGCTTGCACGGTGACCCTGACGGTGTCTGAACCGCCGAGTCCGCCGCTATCCGTTATGCTGGCGGTGACAACATGCGTTCCGACGGGCAGCGTGGCGTTCACCGATGACCCGGTACCCAGAGATCCCGATACACTTGAAGTCCATTGAATGTTGCTGGACAGATTGCCGTCGATGTCATCCGTCGCCGTTCCCGAGAAGGTGATGGAGGATCCGGAAGGCACCGTCGTGTCATCGCCCGGATTGGTGATGTTCACCGTCGGTGGCTGATTCTGGCCGGCTCTCGCTGCAACAAGCGCAGCATGAGCATTCACGACGCCGCCCGTGACTGTGAGGCCATTTAGAGCATTGATCGGGCGAACCGTCGTCAGAATTCCATCTTTGACCTGCTGACGTGTCCAAGAAGGTCGGTAAGACCAGAGTAAGGCAACGACGCCCGCCACATGGGGCGAAGCCATCGAAGTGCCGCTGCTGGTTCCGTAAGTGCTACCACGAACGGTGCTGTAGATCGCTTCTCCCGGCGCTCCCAAGTCAACCGAGATCGCCCCGTAATTGGAGAATCCGGCACGGTTGTCGTTTCGGGTAGTCGCCGCGACCGTAATCATGTTGTCGGCATCGTAGCTTGCCGGATAGAAAGGAGAAGCGTCGTTATTCGTTCCGTTGTTGCCGGCGGCAGCGACGAAAATGTGTCCGGCTGCACCCGCATTCTTGATTGCATCGTAGAGGGCTTGGCTGCTTCCGCCACCGCCCCAACTGTTGTTACTAACCTTGATCCCTTTCTGCTGACAGTACTGCAAGGCTAAAACGGCGTTACTCGTTGAGCCGCTGCCGCTGTCGCTCAGAAACTTCAGACCGGCAAGCTTAACGTTCCAGTTCACACCGGTAACGCCAACTCCGTTATTACCAACGCCTCCGATCGTGCCTGCACAGTGGGTGCCGTGACCATGGCCGTCGGCTGGGTTAGCCGTGTTGGTTACAAAATTCCAACCGTTGATGTCATCGATGTATCCGTTGCCGTCATCATCGACTCCAGCGCTGCCGTTGACTTCGCCGGGGTTTTGCCAAATGTTGGCCGCCAAATCAGGATGGTCGATTTGAATACCCGTATCGAACACGGCCACAACCATGTCGCTGCTGCCCTTGTGGATATCCCAAGCTTCAGGGGCGTCGATATCGGCATCCACCACACCACCGCTTTGCCCGGTGTTATGCATTCCCCAAAGCACCCCGAAGCTACTGTCATTCGGGATGACCGTGGCACGGACGGTGTAGTCGACCTCCGCATATTCGACCCAGGGCAACGTGCTTAACTGCTTTGCGGCCACAGAGGGCTCGATTTGAGTCGAAATGGTTTCCAAGCCCGGAACAAGCGAAACCTTGTCCAGCCGCCCTCGTCCCACTTGGGCACGCGTTGCTGCTCGGTAGGATTCACCGACTCCAGGTCGGAATTTAACAAGAACGACGTAAGGGTTGTAGGCTTGGCCTGGGTTGCTCTCCAAATATTGCGCCGCCTGTCGCTTTACAGCTAATCCGTTTGGATCCTGTTGAGCGAACGACGCAACGCAAAGGGCAAATGCGCCGAGCGCCAGGCAGGACTTCAGCGCACGGCCATGTGGCAATTTGAAACTCATAGTTGTTACAGCTCCGGAACACGAGTAAATACGAACTCTATCCCCTTATTATTCGACACATCACCAAGAAAAGTGCGCGTCAAATGGCGGACACAAGCGCTCGTCCTGGTAAAGATACGGGGAGCTACGCCCGTACACGGTGGGTTCGGACGGCAATCTGAGTCGCAATATTGACTCCATGCTCGAACTGGCACTGCTGAGCTATGCTCAACGCCATCCGAGCCGAATCCGTGGCTTGCTCCAGATTCAAAACAGCCTCCGCATGAAGAGCTCGGGCCGTCAGGAACAGGCACTCATGGATCTTAAAGCCTGCTTCGCATGCCACGAGAAGCCCCTCATTAATCGAGAAAAGCGCGGAATCGAGGTTGCCCTCTGCCAAAGCCAGATTCGCTCGCGCTAAATGCAGAGTCGAAAGGTGCTCCTGCGAAGCAGATTGCAGAATCCACTCCGATGCCACTTCGATCAGTTCTTTTGCTTCCCGCAGGCGCCCGGTTTCGCGGTAGACCTCGGCAAGGGCCAACTGATTTCGGATTTTGTCGTCGGCATAGATCGAGATGGAGATCTCCATCTCAGCGATACGCCGCGCCGCATCAGGGTCGCCACGGAAGAGATGCACCATCGCGGAGCATATCGGGAAGTCAGGACTGCGGTCCGGAATTACACCATCCCGGCCCATCATGGCAAAGGCCATTTGCCGTGTCGGTTCGCTGGAATCCTTACTGAGCTCTTCCAAGTCGCCGGTCAGCAGCAAGATGTACCGGTTCTTTGGACGCCATTCCAAAGCTCCGGAATAGTTGCCAAACGCGCGTTCTGAGTGATACATCGCGCTCGGGTCGGGACACTCCGGAAAGGCCGAGAGAATTCGATAAGTGCGGCTGTACTCGCCAAGATTCCCGTTAAGGTGCTCGTTTCCGCCTAACCGGCTGAAATAAATTTCAATCGCCTCGTTGACAGACTTAGCTTGGATTGCGTGAAAAATCAACTCTTCAAGAAGGTCAAGCGATTCTTTGTCACTTGGAAGACCAATTCCGGGCCGATCCGTCAGCGTGCTGAAGTGTTTGGCGATCGCCCCGTGCACGTCGGAGGCATCACGAAATAGCCTGTAGAAGTGGTCGCGAATCGCCGGGTGAACCGTGTACCGATCGTTGGCCTCGCGATATACCAAATGCCGGTCCACGAGATGGGCAATCAGAGTATCCAAGCTTTCTGCGCTGAAGTTAGAAAGGGATCCGGTGAGATTCGGATTCTGGTTTGTTAGGAAGACTCGGCTCAGGGTCGAGGCATCCACACCAAAACGGAAAACGCAGAGTCGAGCGAGAACATCCTTTTCAATCTCGGGCAAGTTCTGCTCATACAACCCAAGGACGTACTGAAGACGTTCGGATGGATTCGTGAGGGGTCCGCTCTCCGGCAACACGGTCAAATCGCCGGCGTAAAAGCTTGAGATCGCACCTGCAAGCAGGTCGAGAGTAAGCGCATGGCTCCCGAAGCGTTCTACTAACTGGCGAAGCTCGCGCTCATCCGCTGAGATCTGACGATGACGCAGCAACTCTTGAACGGCGGGCAACGGCAGCTGCTCGACGTTGACAACTCGGTAGCCCTTGCCAAGGAATGGCTCGACAGTGGAAACCGGGAAGCGGCTGGTAATGATCGCCTTGGTTCGACCAGGGGTCGACGCTAGCCGAACCATCAGACCGCGCAGAAGTGGATCTTCAAGCTCACCATAAATCCCTGTTGCGTCTGTGCTTTCGCGTTGAACACGCTCGAGGCCATCGAGGATGAGCAGTACGCGCCGGCTGCCCGAGAGTTCCTCCCGCAAGAGGTGAAACCAACCGGAGCCTTTAACTTCGGCGTCCTTGTCTCCGGTTAAGTGTCGGTAGAGAGTTTCCAGGAAGGCATTGGCGTCCGGGTCGTCGTAAAAGCTCCAGACGAGGACGCTGTCCGGCGCGTCGTTAGCTTCCACCCAAGCCAAGAACCGGTCGGCCAAAGCGGTCTTGCCCGCGCCACCCAGACCGATGAGTGAGACAATATTGTCGTTACTGGCCCAAAAATCGCGCAGAGCATCAAGCTCGGCTTCCCGTCCGATAAACTTGGGGGCGGAAGGCAGCTCATGGACGATGAGTCTATTTTCGTGCTCTGGCTTTAAAGACATAAGTTTTGCAAACAGGGACCCGATAAATAAGCTGGGATCAAAGAACCCCAGAAAAATTGGTTGACGTTATCTATTGTGGACGGATAACAGTATTTCTACAGACATTATCCGACCGCAAGACGTCATTCTTATCGTCAGAAGGGCTTTTGGTTTACCGTTTTAGGGAATAAATCTGCGTGGATTTGGAAAGTAGCAAGCAACCGGGGCAAGGGACAGCCCCGTCGGCCAAGTCGACCGCGCGGCGCATCTCGCGCCGCCTGGGGGACGTTCTCATTGCCGATGGCATCATCGACGAGCACACCCTGCGT
>JAFAFM010000114.1 GCA_023423495.1 Armatimonadota bacterium | reverse complement strand
CCCGACCGCGACAACCTTCCGCCCCTCGATAGCCTGCTGGATGACTTCTGGTTCGACGCCGAACATCATGATCTCGTCGGGCATGACTTCTGCGCGGACAATCCGCTGGCCCTTTAAAACCCTTTCCAAAGTGCGGCGGACGGTTTCAACCTCGGGAAGCTCGGGCATACCCGTTGAAGATACTCGCGATGGCGGCGAAATTACCGGCTAAGGCTGACCCTGATTCCTCGTCTGGCAAAAATCGGAGCGTCGGCGCCGTCGAACGTCGCTGTCCATGCGATCGGCAAGGTGACGCCATCGATCGTGGCAAACTGGGTGAACGTGCGGTCCACCCAACCCATCAACCCGTTTTCTGCTCGCTGCCGGGTTTTGGTACCAAGCAATCGTCCGCTGCCTTCTTCGATTCGCAGCGTGGTCAGCACCCGGTCAACATACGCTTCGACGGTGGCGACGCCACCGTTAGAGCTGCGGTACGCGAAAAAGTTACGATTGGTTGGCTTTGCCATCAGCAGGTAAACGAAGTTGCGAGCCCGGCGCCGTTCCAATGCTCTTCTCCAACTTGGAAGCAGCTCTTCGGAAGCGCCCTTGTTTGCAACTGCGAAGGCTTTTCCCAGTCGAATCTCATAACCTGTTCCGGCTCCGTCGTACATCGTCTGCTCGAAGTAATCCGTGCCGGGACCGACACGCGCAACTTCCGAGAAGGTGCCTTGGGAGACCGTGAATGTAATCGCTGCTTGAGGCCCGAGATTGTCCAAACCGGCCCAAGTTCTTGCCTGGGCAACGAGGCCTGCTCCTCGGTCTCGGGCAGCCTTAATGGCGGTCGGCGCACGGTCATCCGAATCCAGATAACCACGCGGATTCGCCTTGAAAGCGTCCCGACTTGCTTCAGAGGAAAAGATGAACAGGCGTCGGCCCGAAACTAGATAGTGATTTGTGTCACCCCGCGTCGAGAGCTCGCCCAGTTGGCCGCAAGCGCCACCCAGCTGAACTTCATATGCTCGCGGGTTTGCCTTGAATTTCTCGAGGGTAACTGGAGACGAAAATAGATAACGGTAGCCCTGGTGTACCAAGCTGTTCTCGGCTGTCCCGGGCACTGTGCGGTTGATCGTCAGAAGCTCCACGACGTCGTTGGTAAAGGTGCCGTACGTGGGTGCCGCCGACTGGAGTGAAAGCACTGCCAAAGCAACTGGCCAAAGCATGTGCCCAGATTATCACACGTGTTTACACGGTCGCCGAAGTCACGAGGTATGCCTCGATTTTTGTGCCCGGATAAGCATGGATCGTGCGCCCCTTTAGCGCCCGGGATACCCGGTCACCAAGCCCTCCGACGAGGTTCGCAAGTTCCATGACCGCTCCCAGACTCAGAGACAGGTCACCCGTAGCGATCCCCGAAAGGTCACCACGCTGCAACCGCTCGATTGTCGAAGTGATCTGGCCTACATTGCTTTTGCCTTCGGACAGCAAGCGGCGCGTATCATTGAGGCCCATCTCATTCGCGATCGCTGTCAAGGCCTCCTGCGATTCTTGCGTCGAAAAATCTGGGCTCTTGCCTTCAAACACTTGGTTGAGCTTTTCCGCTAACCGAAGGTTCATCTCGGTTTTCAGCAACTCGTCTAGCTTTGTTTCGTCTGCAGAAGGCTTGCCGGTGTTCTCTCTCGTGAAGGCGTAAGGTTCGTCTGGTTTTTTAGGGTCGCACGCAATAGCCACTTCACCCGAAGCCAATTTTAAAGTTTCGAGTTTGACTTCCAAGCGGGCGGGCTGGTTCATCAGGCCCGAAAGGGTGCCCTCGCTTCGTGACCACACAACCTTTCCTTGGGCAAGCGTTCCTTTGGGCACCGCGACTTTATCGCCCACCTTCACATCGGTGGCGACGATAAACGGGACATACTCGCCTTCCTTGGCATCTCCAGCGCGCAAGTCCTTTGCCAATACCAACGGAATAGTCGTTCCGGCGGGCAAAGTAAGCGCTTGCTGCTTGACAGGCTCTTGAGCTGTGCAGCCGGCTATCGCGATAAGCAAACTCAGTCCAAGCATTCTCCGCATGACGACTATGGTAGCCATGCGGACGAAGTTGGCCTGGGACTAAGCCTTGGTAATCTCTTCTTCGACCGCGATCTCCACCTTGCCACGGACCGCATTCGTGATGATGCAGTAGCTGTCTGCTTTGTGAGCCATGTCCTTCACTCGGGCGAGGTGGTCGTCGGAGATGTCTGATCCGACCGTGATCCGCGGGCGGATCGTGATTTTCTTGTAGTTGAACTGCATGCCCGCTTGCTCAACCTCGCCAACAGCCGTCACCGAGAGAGCGGTCACCGGAAGCTTTTGATTTTCGGCAATGATTCCGAAGGTGTTCGAATAGCAGCTGGCGATAGCTGCGGTGAGCAACTCTTCGGGGTTGGTTCCCTTGCCTGATCCCTGAAACTCAGGAGGTACACCAAGTTCAACGGCGACGCCGGATCGATCCGCCGTCGCCGTTCCTGCGCCATTGCGCCCGCCATTCCAAGCAACCGTAACTGGGTACTCATGCATACTTGCCATGCCCAGAGTTTACTGCGGCGCTAGGTTTTACTTCAGAAGGTTCTCGATTCGCCGAGAGAGATCAGCTTCGTGGCTTGGGCTGAATCCGACTTCCACATGGCGAATCACGCCCTTTTTGTCGACCAGTAGGAACGTGGGAATTCCCTGAATCTTCAATCGATCGGCCAAGTTTTCGGCTTCAGGAGTGTTCTTGGCGAATACGTAGTTAAGCTTTGCCGCCTTTTTGAACTTCGCGGCCATGGAAGCCTTATCACCGCCCCGCTCCAGAATGTTTGCGCCGATTACCATAAAGCCTTTCGCCTTGTACTTGTTATGCAGCTTCTGCATTGTTGGCATCGCTGCTTTGCAGGGTCCGCACCAGGTCGCCCAGAAATCGATGAGATAAACCTTTCCCTTCAGGGACGCATTCGTCATGACCTTTCCATTGGTATCCACCAACTTGAAGGAAGGCATTACCTTGTTGTTAAAGGCAGTAACCGGATACTGCGCCATTGCCGTCGTGAACAGCGCGATCATCGGAATAAGTGCAAGTTTCTTCATGGCTCTGAACCTAGGTTACTCCAGATTGCTTTAGAGCGTTTCCGATGTTCGGGCCATAATCCTCCCAATGAAGCGGTGGCAACTACTCTCGGTCGTTGCCGTGCTTTCTTGTATCCCAATCATCCTGAGCCGATCTTCTGCCCAAAATCTACTGGCGGATTCGGATACTGCGTACCTACTCAAAATCTTGCGGCAAAGCACGAATCCACTCCAGTGGTTCACCCAGGATTGGCCGCTCGGTAACCACTTTTACCGTCCGATTTCCACTCTGCCGTTTCAGTTCGACAATGCCGTCTATGGGAATCAGGCTTGGGGATACGGACTGACTAACGCCATTCTCTGCTGCCTCTGCGTGCTTAGTCTGGCTTGGTTGATGCGGGAAATCACCGACAGCATCCCGCTTTCGATCGGAGCCACGGTGATTTTTGGTCTGTGGCATTGGCATGGCGAAATC
>JAFAFM010000107.1 GCA_023423495.1 Armatimonadota bacterium | reverse complement strand
AGTCTGTGGGGCAAGTCCACCATGAATAAGATTCGCCTGCTTGCTATCGACCTTGACGGAACGCTCCTCACCGGCCAAAAAAAGATCTTGCCGGAAGTTCGATCTGCCGTTCGGGAAGCGCAAGCCGCCGACGTTCTCGTGGTGCTCGCAAGTGGTCGCATTTGGCCGAGCATGGCCCGATTCGCAGATCAGCTAGAACTTAGTGGTCCTTCGATTTGTGGAAACGGAACCGATTGCCGGCTTTCTCCAGAAAGCAGCTTTTATACAGTGCCATTGCCGAGCGGGGTGCTGGAGAACATAGTCGAATATGCGGATGAGAACGGTCTACATCTCAACATCTACACCGCCGACAGCCTGTATTTCCTTCGGGAAAGCGCCTGGGGAGACCTCTACCGCAGCCGAGCGGAAACAGTGATTCCCAAAACCTTGCCCAGCGATTTCTCGAAGCTTGAGTGCCTCAAAGCGCTTATCGTTGATGAGCCCGGCCGGGCTAGCGAGCACGCCATTACAGTTCTTGGCCGGATGCCGGGAATTGCCATCCGGGCCACGGAATCCGAACCCGAATACATCGAGTTTATGGACGTGAACGCAACCAAGGGTCATGCCTTGAAGCGATTGGCGGCTGAATTAAACGTGGATCAAGCGGAAATCGCGGCAATTGGAGACTACTTGAATGACCATGAAATGTTAGAGTTTGCTAGACTATCTGGAGCAATTGGAAACGCTCACCCAACCATATTAGCTATGGCTAAGGTCAAGGTTTCCGATAATGAATCTGGAGGAGTAGCCGAGTTTATTCGCCAGTTTGTGCTACAACAATAGAGTTTGGAAGTTGGTCTCAGGTTGGAAAAGGGATGATGAACAAGATGCGATTCGTTATGTTGGCCGTGCTTTCGATGCTGGCCATTGCGGCTCAGGCCCAATTCACCTTCAGCGTGACGGCTCCTCCAGAAGGCGGCTTCATTGGGTTGCAGACGGACGTTAAGTTCCTGATCACCAATGCCAACGAAGAGGTCACGGTCCGCGTGACGGCCGAGGGTCCAGAAGGCGAAACGGTCACCGAGCGGACTTTCGAGCCTGATCGTGATGATGAGATTTTGGATAAAGTCACCCTCAACTTCAACTCATCCTCACCCGAAGGCCCTTACACCCTGACGATCGAGGCTTTTGATTCCCAGCACACCGCAACGCCGATCGTACGCAATGTCACGCTCGACGCCCGCGCGCCTCGCATTCTCGAGTCCAATCCTCTGTCCGGAGGGGCCGTAAAGGGCCCCATCATCCCAATCACGGTCAAGCTCGAAGAAGCAAACATCAAGCTTTGGAAGGTGCAGATCGACGATACGGATATTCCGAACAACTCCGGAAGCACATTGGACGGCAACAACTCGTTCCAGGTCGACTGGAATGTGGGAGCGACACCCGGAGACGGCAATCACACCATCGAGATCACGGTGGAGGATAAAGGCGGCAATAAGGCCACTCGGAACATTTCTATCCGAGTGGATCAGACTCCGCCCAGCATCAGCATCGCCTTCCCGAGATCTGACTCGCCAATCCGCGCCAATTCTGATTTCTCGGTCATCGTTGACATCACCGATCCTAACGCTGGCCTGATCGACGTCACCGGCCTGGATGTAATCATCCGCCGAATGGATGGCACCTTCCTGTACCGAGTTCCACGCATTAAGTTCAGTCCGACTGGCCAGGGCGCCTACCGATGGACGGGAAGGGTACGCCGCCGCTCGGTGAGTCTTCCATCTGAATTCAAGATCGTTGTCGCAGGGGTTGACCGAGCCGGAAACCTCGCAGTTTCGCAAGAAGTAGTCATCAACACAAATCGTGGACGCGGTAGGAATTCACGAGGGGGACGCTAATCGCAATGTTCATTCGTCCAATCATTGGATACGTATGTTGGAGTCAAGCATGAAAGCACGGAAGCTAATGTTCGTTCTCGGGGGAGCAACCCTTGTTGCGGCCTCGTCCATGGCGCAGGTCCCTGACCTGCTCAACGCCTTGGATGCAGGTGGTCGGGCAATGGGAGCGGGTGGCGCTTTTTACTCCACCGGCTCAGACACGCTCTCTACGTACTACAATCCTGCAGGTCTCGGATACGTGGGACAGGGACAAGTGGGGCTGGCTTACCGGAATCTGCCCGAATCCAAGACGAAAGCCAGTAACGAATTTGGCAGCCTTCGCTTAGATAGCGACGGCGATAAGGGTGGAAACGCGATCACTCACCTTGGAATCGCGATGCCCCTAGGAGACGGTCGTCGAGGAACGCTGGGCGTTGGATTCACGATCGGCGGATTCATCGATGACACGCGCGAAGATGATGGCGTGCTCGTTGGTGGAAACCCAGTCAACGCTTATTCTGAGAAGATCAAAGCGCGGAGCGAATACTTCACGGTTGCTTATGGCAAGTCTGATCCCAATCAGGGCTTCAGTTGGGGAGCTGGACTGCAGTATGTACGGCAGTACATCTCCAACAACGTTCTCCTTGTTGACAGCGGAAACAACGTTCTGCTGGATGCTGACCTTGAAGACACGGGCAGCGGAATCGGCTTCATCATCGGGGTTCAGTTCTCGCCGCGCGGCAATTCCAACATGAGCATCGGGTTGAGCTACCGAAGCGAAGTCGACTTGAACGGCAATGAAACCACAGATCAGCTCTATGACAAAATCCCGGCCCGCCTGATGGGTGGCATCGCCCTCCGTCAAGATGGATTCCGGGGGGGACGCGACTTCCTGGTCTATGGCGCTCAGGTTCAACATTTCTTCGGCGGCGATAGCAGTCAAGTCTTCGATCGATCTGATCAGACTGTCCTAGGTATTGGTGCCGAATACAACTACCACTTCTCGGGGTACCGAATCCCAGTTCGAGTCGGATTCAATGCCGTACCGGGCGGAGGAGACGACTTTGGGCGAAGGAACACCTTCACATTTGGGCTTGGATTTCGGCCCCTCGACAACCGATTTGCCGTAGATTTCAACTTCGCCACGCCTTCGAATGGTGGCTATGACTTGGGAATCAGCCTTAACTACCGTTTCGGAAACTAACTGATGAATTTCACGCGTTCATGGATGATTGCAACACTGACCCTCCTGGCCACGCTGGGAGTCGCCCAGTCGTGGATTACCGACTACGAGCGAGGCTTGGATGCAGCTCGGAAAGGTGACTTCGTCGCGGCGCGGGCTGCTTTTCAGCAAGCAATCGCGTATCGGCCCGAAGATACCGACAAGCCAACGAATCTGCCCGGCCCCGTCACTGAAGTACGGCGGTGGCGAAACGGTGCGCCTTACAGTCCGAATTTCTTAGCGGCTTATAGCGCTTACCGACAAGGGATGGCCTTGGCGGATCAGGAGCGAGCGACGCTTCTTAATCAAGCTTCGGGCGAGTTCGAGATTCTCTTGGATAAGGGTCAAACCAGTCGTGAAG
>JAFAFM010000102.1 GCA_023423495.1 Armatimonadota bacterium | reverse complement strand
TGCCGCCGCCAACGACTACGCCTCGCAGGCGGGTAAGCAAGGGATGTCCCTCAATAATCCGAACTTAACGCTGGCTCATAATTCTGAGCCTCTTTGGCCCGGCTGTTTGACCATCGGTGAGGATGGACGTAGGTGGCACGAAGAAACGAAGTTCCCGCTCTTTTCCTGGTCTTCTATGGCAAGGGGATATTTCGCCCAAACCGACGATGCCGACGTGGTCCGGGCTTACGATAATGAAGTCAGCCAGAGAAGGCGCCATCGAGCTGGCGAGCTTGCGCAGCAGTTGGAGGTAAGCGCGCCGCAGGTTGCAATGGCGTGGGTGCTGAATCAACCATATCCGGTCTTTGCATTGGCAGGCTTGCGGACGGCAGAACAAGTCGATGACACGCTCAATGCCGTCGACATCTAATTGTCGCCGGAACAACTCAGCTGGCTGGAGCACGTAAAATAAAAAGTCTGGGTCTCACGACTCCAGACTTTAGGTTTCGATCTTTACCAAACTGGCAAAGAGTTTAGAAGGGTCAACCATAGCGCGCCCCTGAGGGTGCGCCCGACAGGTCGATCGGCTTCTCTGCGATCTTCGCTTCTTTGGCCATGTCAGCAGAAAGTTCTTGGAGAACTTCCTTGCCCCAGCCCAGGAACACTTTTTCAACCTTGCCATCCTTGCCAATCTTAATGACCGGCGTCGAACGCTTGACTCCAAATCCAGAAATGATTTTCTTCTCCGGATCGAGGAGGGTTGTCCAAGCTCCCTTGTACTCCTTCTTCCAGCTTGCGTGGCCTTCTTTGCCGGCGTTGATCACGCCGTAGAAGTTAACCTTGTCGCCGTAGGCTTCATAGATTTTCTGGAAGAACGGGGTTGCGTAAGGATTCGCAGAGCATTGCTCTTTGACAAACAGAAGGTACACGGGTCCCTTCTCCGTTAAGCTCTTGACCGTGTGGGTTTTGTTGTCACTGGCCGGATGATTTATCTCTACAGATTTATCCCCGACCTTCGCACCAACTACGCTCGGGCGTTGACCGCCACCTTGAGCGCAAGCAAGCGCAAGACAAGCAAACACGCCACCGGCAATCGCCGTTAGGTGAGATTTCCTCATCACAAATAGATTAACGGATATTTCCGGCTCATCATCACCTTTTGGCAAACTCTCTTGCCAGCATTCGCTTGAGCAATGCAATTTGACCGATATGATATGCCGTGTGGACAGCAATCTGGTGCAGCCTCCGGATAGCATCTTGGTCCGACTTCAAAGCATGCTTGAACGGAATCGCTTGCGCAATCTCTCGTGCCCGGTGGAGATTCGCTACGAACCTCGTGCGAGTCTCATCCCACTCCGATTCCGGCGGAATCTGCCAATCTTCCGCCCAAATGTTCTCCGGCAGCTTCCCTTCTCCAGTTAGCCTGGCAAGCCACAGCCGGTTCCAATAGTCGCAGTGCCAAACGTTGGTGGCGAGCGAGTAAGGAAAATACTCTGGCTTGAAGCAGGCTCTTCTGGCGCTCAACTTGAGCATTCTCTCGGGTGGTGAGAAGTCTTCGCCCTCAATGATCTGTCGGAGCGTTTCGGCAACGGTCGCGGCGTCCATGGACTTATCATAAGCGAATCTTCCGCAGCAAAAACCTCCGGGTAAAACCTGCCAATGGCCGACCTAGCCTCCCTCAAAGTCAACCCACCCATCAATCGTCTCCGCGGTTCTCTCCCCAAGATTGGAATTCGGCCAACCATCGACGGCCGCTACGGTGGCGTCCGGGAGTCTCTCGAAGGCTTTACGATGGCCTTGGCAGAATCTGCACGCGACTTGATTCAAACCCATGTCCGACACTCTTGCGGACTGCCCGTCGAGGTGGTGATTGCCGACACCTGCATCGGTGGAGTGAGCGAAGCTGCCATGTGCGCGGAGAAGTTCGACCGGGAAGGCGTCGGTGTGTCGCTTACCGTCACGCCGTGCTGGTGCTACGGCAGTGAAACCATGGATATGGACCCCACTCGGCCAAAAGCCATCTGGGGATTTAACGGGACCGACCGTCCGGGCGCCGTCTACCTTGCGGCTACTTTGTCCGGCCACGCACAAAAAGGCCTTCCCTGCTTCGGAATCTATGGTCGCGATGTCCAAGACTTGGGCGACGCCTCCATCCCGAGGGATGTCGCGGAAAAGATTCTTCGGTTCTCCAAAGCTGGTTTAGCAGTTGCCTCTATGAAGGGCAAAAGCTACCTCGCAATGGGTGGTGTTTCTATGGGAATCGCCGGTTCGATCGTCGATCAAAGCTTCTTCGAAAGTTTTCTCGGAATGCGGGTCGAAACCATCGACATGGCCGAGTTTGTGGGCCGCATGGACAAAGGCATTTTCGATCCGCAGGAATACGAGCTGGCCCTAGCTTGGGTTCGCGCGAATTGCAAGGAGGGCAAAGACTGGAACTCCTCTCCACGCTCCCGGGACAAGAAGGATCGGGACTGGGAAATGTGCGTAAAAATGGCGGTCATCGCGCGGGACCTAATGATTGGTAACCCGAAACTCCACGAGATGGGTTTCTCTGAGCAAGCACAGGGACATAACGCGATTGCCGCCGGCTTTCAAGGCCAAAGACAATGGACCGACCACTTCCCGAATGGCGACTTTTTAGAGGCCATCTTGTGCACGTCCTTTGACTGGAACGGCATCCGCCAGCCGTACATGGTCGCGACCGAAAATGATTCTCTCAATGGAGCTTCCATGCTTCTCGGACACCTGCTGACCGGTACCGCGCAAATGTTCAGCGACGTCCGCACGTACTGGAGCGCAAAGTCTATTAATCGCGTGACGGGTAAAGCCGAAGATCCCGTCCTTCATCTGATCAACTCGGGTCCCTCCCCGTTGGATTTCACCGGTTCCATGAAGGGAGCCGACGGCCGCAATGCCATTAAGCCCTGGTGGGACATCACTGCCGAAGACGCTGCCGCCTGCTTGGACGAAACCCTTTGGTGTGCAAGCGACCTCGGCTACTTTCCTGGTGGTGGCTGGTCGACGGACTTCCTGACAAAGGGCAGCATTCCGGTGACGATGTTTCGGATCAACCTTGTAAAGGGGCTGGGCCCCGCTCTTCAGATTGCGGAAGGCCACACGGTCACACTGGACCCCGAAGTCCACCAGACTCTCGACGAGAGGACCAACCCGACCTGGCCCACAACCTGGTTCTCGCCCCGGTGCGATGGCAAGGACGGAGCATTCCAGGACGCGTACGGCGTGATGTCCCACTGGGGTGCAAATCACGGCGCCATCTCCCCAGGACACATCGGCGCGGACCTGATCACCCTCGCCGCGATGCTTCGAATCCCCGTCGACATGCACAACGTTCCCTTCGATCAGGTTTACAGGCCCGCCGTTTGGCATCGGTTTGGCGCTGGGATGGATCCTGTTGGTGCGGATTTTAGAGCATGTGCAACCTACGGACCGCTATACGGTTAGCCCCGAAGCACTCGGCCGACAATTTCCGCCGCCCGCTCGAGTTCGTCCCTGGAGTTCAAAAAGTCCGGACCAAAACGGATGAATGAACCACGGGAGTCGGTATTGACCCCAGCGTTTTTGAGCCTATTTACAGCCTCC
>JAFAFM010000055.1 GCA_023423495.1 Armatimonadota bacterium | reverse complement strand
GCCTCCCGCTTCGGGCATTGCCACGAGTTTTCGTGCCCGGTGCGGCACCCGACGATATCATCGACCTGCCAAGCGCAGAAGTCGACAAGCTGCGCAAGGTGCTCCGACTTTCGGCCGGTGCACAAATTGGCGTTCTTCCCGACGACGGCACGTTGATCCAATGTGAGTTTACGGGTCGGGATGCACGCCCGCTTCAAGTCCATCGCCCCGATGTCGAACCCGAAATCGAGCTGACCATCCTACAGGCGCTTCCGAAGGGGGACAAGATGGATGAAATCATCCGAGCTTGCACGGAGATTGGGGTCTCCAAATTCGTGCTGTTTCCCAGTGAGCGTACGGTCGTCAAGTGGGACGACAAGAAAACGGTCGATCGGTTGCAACGGCTTTCGACGATTGCCAAGGAAGCTGCCGAAGTCTGTTTCCGTACCCGGCTGCCGAAAATCCAATATGCTCAGTCGCTTAAGGAAGTAATCAAACTGCACCAGGACGCGTTGTTCTTAAGCGAATCAGAAAGAGAATTCAAGACGCTACCGAAAACGGGTAAACCTCTTGCGCTCGGGGTCGGACCTGAGGGTGGCTGGTCGCCCTCAGAATTGGTATTAATTGGGGATCGTGGTGTCACGCTCGGACCTCGAATATTGCGAGTCGATCATGCAGCCGCGGCGGCGGCAGCAATCTTGTTGTTGAGCAGTTAGCCGGCGCTTCTCGTCTATTGAATTAGGCCGAGCTAGGTCCGGGGAGATCAAACCTTTGCATCGGCCTACCGGTTAGTTGTGGCGCCGCCTTCAATTGTTCCCGTCGCTCGTCGGCGAACGGAGGATTTTCAACCCTGCAGGCAAGATCAAAGCAAAATCCGCTAGAAACACCAGGGCGCAGGTCACCAAGAATTGCGCAACATGGAGCTTGGCTAAACCGACTAGCGCGACCAGGATTGTTAGTTCGCCCACCGCGAGACAAAGCGCAGTGGCCCGAAACAGATCCTGCGGTGAATGGATCGCACTCGGATGGAGTTTGGCCCGGGTGACAACGAGGCATGCAATCACGCCGACCGCGCTAATGGACTGAAATGCCTGGCGCATGGCGTCCAGTTTTTTTGCTTCCTCCAAGCCAAGATTGCCGGAGCTGTTGGCAAGCATAACGCCAAGCACAACCACTATTAGTTGAAGCAAAATGAACCCGACGAAGAGCTGTATCCAAACGGATTTGACGGTTCTTGGTCGAGTGGACACGCCCAATTTTACCGCCCGACAAAAACTTAACTGTACGGTTGACCTACGACTGGGTTTGGGTTACAATGACCAGCGAATACAATCATTCCAAAATCTTGGAGAAGGAAAATGCCAGACCTAAATTGCTATCTACACTTTAACGATAATTGCGAAGAAGCCTTCAACTTGTACCGATCGGTTTTCGGCGGGGACTTCGAAATGTTGGCTCGCTTCGGCGAGGCGCCTAGCGGCGAAATGAAACTCAATCCCGGGGAAGAAAATAAGGTACTCCACGTGGCCCTGAAAGTTGGACAGAACTCGATGCTGATGGGTAGCGATTGTCCCGAAGCTTACGGCATGACGATCAACCAAGGAAACAACTACAGCGTCTCAATCAATGCTGACAGTCGAGAGCAGGCCGACACCTTCTATGCGAAGCTTTCCGAGGGCGGCACGCCGATGATGCCGATGTCGGATGCGTTCTGGGGCGATTACTTCGGAATGGCCATTGATAAGTTTGGCGTCAACTGGATGATCAGCTATTCAGGTCAGAGGCATGCTTGATGTCGGTCGTCGACACCGAGTTCTTATCCAAGTCTCGCATCGAGTTTGAGCAGGCCCTGGGAAATTTTCTCCGGGCCTTCGAAAACACGCCAGACGACCGGCTCAACTGGTCGCCTTCAGCAACCGCGAGAACGCCAATTCACCTTGCGGCTCACATCGGACTTACGATCGAGTCGATGCTCGGCAATGCCCGTGGTGACACATTTGCCGTCCCGACACCAGCAGAGGCCGAAGCCTACTTTCGAGAGTTCGAACAGCCATTTCAGTCGAGGCAGGAAGTCTTGGACCTCATCGAGAAAAGCCGCACGAATTACCTGAATTGGCTGGCGTCGGTGAACGAGGATGATCTGGATACGCTAGTCGGACTGCCGTTTGGTTTTCCGAACGTGCCGAGGTCGGTTGCAATTAACTTTATGCCGCAGCACGTTGCCTGGCACACCGCCCAACTACACTACATCCAAACTATTTACGGAGATCAGGACTGGCACCTTTGAAGCCACATTAGAGGATAAATGGAAACGTTAGACAAATCGAATCTTGACACCAGCAAGACCGCCGCGGCCCAGACTGCTAAAGAAGCGTGCGATTATCTGCTAAAGACATTTTCGTTCGTACCGGACGATAAGTTGAATTGGTCGCCCTCAGAATCTGCTCGTAGCGCTTTGCAACAAGTTGCGCACTGTGCGCTGGCAAATGAGTTTTTCGCCGAACTGATCCGCAATCGCCCTGTCGAACTTCCAGTCGACCTTTCGGGCTTCCGGGATTTTCAGCGAAAAATGGAGGCAGAATTTACCGACCGACAGTCAGCCGCCGATCGATTGGCTTCAAGCACCGATGTCGTTGTGCGCGCCATTTCGGATGTGGACGAGTCGCTGTACAGCCAGTCGCCCAGCAGCCCATTCGGACCGCAGCCTATGGAGTTCTGGATGCACCTGGCTGGAGCTCACATGCGTTCTCACGCGTCTCAACTGGATTATCTGCAGACGATTTGGGGAGATACCCAGGACCACTTCTAGAGACTCGCGCTTAATTTGCTCCGTTATGCTAAGCTAAACTGAGTGGTTAAGCGTGCTTCACACAAACTAGACCGCGTTTTTTATGCACTTTCCGACGCGACCCGGAGGGACATCCTCGGACGCGTCGCGTCCGGACCCGTTGCCGTGACAGCATTGGCCCAAAAGTACGAGATGAGCCTTCCGGCAGTGGTCAAGCACTTGAGCGTGCTGGAGTCGTGCGGGCTGGTGAAGACGGACAAAGTGGGACGCATCAGGAAGTGCCAATTGAACCCGGGTCCCCTACAAGACGCAGATTCGTGGATTCAGGCGTACCGGATTTTTTGGGAAGGTCAATTGGATCGCTTGGGGCAGTACCTGGATAAGGCTGAGGAGGAAGAACTTGGATAGCGTCATCGAGGCCCTGGCGATCGAGCGATTCTATCCCCACCCGCCTGAATTAGTGTTCCGAGCATGGACGGAGCCTGTTCGTTTGGAGCGTTGGTTTTCCCCTAACCCTGCAAACAAGGTTACGGCCACGGTCGACCTGAAAAAGGGCGGCAAGTATCGGATATCGATGCGCAATCCGTCGGGTGACACGTGGACGGTACAGGGAACTTACCTCTCGATTGTGAAGCCACTTCACCTCTCTTTTACGTGGCAGTGGGAGGGCGAGTCCGAGGAGTCGCGCGTGACTGTGGAGTTCGTTGCTGAAGGAGCAGGGACTCGAGTCGCCGTGAAGCACGAGCGAGTGACAACGATGGAATCCTTTACGGGCCACCGGCGAGGGTGGGAGTCGACCATGGAACGGCTCTCCGAATACTTATCGAATCCGATGGAGACGCTTGTGATGCCCCCCTCCACTGTGCTTGGAGCGGCCGCTCAGATCAAGCAAGCGAAGGATTTGGCGCAGTTAGCTCTGAACAGGCTGCGGATCACTTTCGGTCACGTGCCGAACGACAAACTATTGTGGCGGACCACGGAGACGGCTAAATCAGCGCTTCAGATCTATGCGCATTGCGGTTTGTCAAATCAGTATTTTGCTAGCGTTCTTCGAGGTGAGGAACTTCCTCTCCAGTCTGCCGAGGAGGTTGTAGCCCAACTCAGAGATAGCGAATCTAAGTACACCGACCGACAGCAGGCAGAGCAACTCTTTGAAGAGTCGGCCGGGCAAGTTCTGCGCGCCATCGACACGCTCGATGTGCAACTCCTAGTAAGTGATCCAAAGGTCGCATTTGTGCTCTTGTTGGTCGGAAGGCATAACGATGGACACGCTTCCCAAATCGATTACCTTCAGACTCAATGGGGTGATTTGGTGGACCACCTTACGTCGTAAAGTTTTACAAATCGATAATGATAACTTTTCGCGCTAAACTTGCTTATTGTACTCTTCGACGATCTTGAGAGCCGACGTGATGCCCCCGCGAGCGAGCGCCTCACAGGCTTTCACTGACGTGGCAATCGCCACGTCGATCGATGCGCGCTCTTCCGCATCGAAAGATCCCAAAACGTGGTCGATCGTTGCCGACCGATCTGCTTTCCCAATGCCAATCTTGAGTCGAGGATAGCCTTGTGATTTGAGCGAATGAATAAGGGACTTGTGGCCGTTGTGGCCGCCCGCGCTACCCCCCAACTTGATCCGGACCGCCCCAACGGGCAAGTCCAGGTCGTCTGCGATTACAAAAATTTGCTCTACGCAGACGCTGTGCTCTCGAGCAAGCGGCGCAACCGCCTGGCCACTCAGATTCATGTAAGTCAGAGGTTTAGCAAGAACGACTGGAGTTTCATCAATCTTTCCAAGCCCAACAAGGGCTCGATGCTTGGCCTTCGAAACCCGGATCCGGCTTCTCTCCGCGAGCCTATCGATCACCTCGAATCCAACGTTGTGTCGCGTGCCTCGGTATTCTGCTCCCGGATTACCCAAACCGACGATCATCCATTCGGGTGGCAGTCCGGGAGGTTGCTTCTTCCAAAACATTTTCTAGTCAACGATACCGGCCATCGGATCGAGAACTCCGGTGGAGAGCAATACGATCAGCACGATTCCAAGTGCAACCCTGTACACAAC
>JAFAFM010000352.1 GCA_023423495.1 Armatimonadota bacterium | reverse complement strand
ATCCAATCTTGTGAGCAGTTCGGCGCTATCCCCGGGGCTAAGACCGTAACTCACTTCGTTACCCAAAATCGCCGAATACATAACGCCGACCAACTTCTTCAAATCGTGATCAGCCAAGCGCTCGATATTGTTTGCCATCTTTCCTCTTACTCGTTATTCTGTTGTCCCCATTGGAATTATCGGCCTGCGCAATCGAATTCTTTAGTTCATCAATCGAATCAGAATGTTTTTGATTGGATTCTGCACGACCGTGTTTCGAATTGGAGGAGCTTGCATTCCTATGGTCATGCCCGCGTATCGAATCAATGTCTCCGACATTGCTGTCATGGAACCGAAGCAGGCTTAATTGTTGGGCACAGAGGAAGCGCTTTGTCCTCCACACCTCTTCGGCAATTGGTTAATACCAGTTCGGGGAACGGTCGCATGCTGCGCCAGGGGTATGTACAAACCTAGCTTGTTTTCAATAAGAAGTGTGTTTTCTGTTCAAAAATGGACTGCCGTGGAACGATACTTTAGAGTGGCTTAGGCGCCCATACCCCGCTTTCAAGACTATCTAACTCCAGGTAACTTCGATCGGCAATTCGAAAAGAGTGCAACCCAGCTTCGCGCAATCCAGTGGCAAGCCATTTCGATCTCACAGTCGCATCGGCTGAGTAGGATTGAATGAGGCCGAGCAGCATTTGCCTTGGAGATGCGGTCCAAACTCCGTCCGGAAGTCGATGAGCCGAGAAGGCAAATCTGATCGGGGATTTTCCACTGCCATATCTCTCCACGCTAACCCAAAACGCTTTATTCCTCTCGTAGTTTTCTGTTCTTGCCCGATACATGAATGAGGATTCTCCCTTTTGACGCGGAATAGGCGGCGGCTCCGGAAAGACCTCGAACGAGAACGATGCCTCACGCGCGATGTAATCCTTCAATAAGTAATCAGTCAGACGCTTCGCGGAAGCCGTCCCGCCCAAATACTTCACATCCTCTGGGGTAATCCCGCTGGAGGGAATCCCAATCATTGGCCAAGAGGCGCTTAAGAGTCGAATTGAGCGCACCCATCGGACTCCCCTTTCGCCAAGGATTGTAGTGTAGAACGAGGCCCAAAATGATAGTTATCGAAGCCGCCGCAATTCCGAGGTTCCGCTTTTGCTTACTAAAAGTCATGTTCGTTCCTGGCGATTGGATGCGGCCATGCCGTTATGGGAGAAAAGAGCTAAAAACAAATGTGCGGGGCGCCGGAACTCTCCCGGCCTTCACGCTTCCGTCCACACGCAGAACAATCCTAAACGGGCTGGCTATTGAATCGTCCAAATGCGTTTCTTGCGGCGCATAATAAAACTCGTCGTGGATATGGCACTCCACAATCGGTAGTGCCGTGCCTAACCTCTTCTCCTTTTCTATCATATATTTTCGTGGCGAATTGACGGCATTCACGTCGTCCTTAGGAGTGGCCAAAATCGGCGAGAGGTATGTGCTATACATGCGATCTTTCAGCGCTATCGGAGAGTTAGGACAATAACGCATGCTGTCCTGATATCCATAAGGTTTCAAAACTAGGTGAGTTGGCCCCGGGCAGTAGGCCAGACCATGAAGCTCAGGATAGGCGGATGTGGCGTCATTGTCCGAAGCGTATTGAGCGAGGGCTGCGTACACCTGTCGGAGGTTATTCGAGCAAGTTGCCTGCCGCCCAGATTCTCGTAAAGGACCAGAGATTACAAGCCAACTGCTGCGAGGATTCCAAGGATGCTGACAACAATCAGATTTTCCAGCATTGTCCAACCGCATTGCTTACCATGGGACTCTGACAATGCATTCATTCTTAGATTTTCCGGTTGCTTCCCTAAAAGTTGGCTGAATCTCAGCCACAGGTGGCCCACATGTTGTCGTCCGTAACATGGATGCGGGCTTCAACCCGTGCATATGCTTATTCTAACTCAAGATTGACAGAATCGAAACATTGTTAAATCCCTTCTTCGACCTAATGACACGCGGGATTATTTTCCGTCATTCTCAGTCTTAGCTGGCTTCTTAGGGACTAGCTTGGAATTGTCCTTCACGGCTGCTTCCGTGTACCGGTTACCAGCATTCCAGATGAGATACTCCTCGTAACCGAGCTCCTTGGCCGCTTTAATCTGGGCTTTGACGGAGGCCGCCGTGTATCCGAAGAAGTCTTGCAGCCAAGGGCGGATGGGTTTGTTCGGAATCCGCTTCTTGTAGTCGGCCAGGCTCTTCTTCACGATTTCGTACGGCTGAGCATTGGGGTCTCTGATGCCGTATTCGCCCTTCGCAAAGTGGGAAGGATAAACCATTGGGCAGACCAGATCGAAGGGCTCCGCTACCTTCTCAAGCGCTTGACCGATGCCCTGATCCACGGTGCCGGAACTGATAATGCCAAAGATGTCCGCGCTATAGACGCCGCCTCTTTCTCGCACGCGCTTGCCGATGTACTCCGCGAATTCGGCGATCACGTCCTCCGGCTTGACCTTGCCGTCTCCATAACTCTTCTTGGCCGGAAAGGTCTGCGAGCTGACCTTGCCTTCACTTGGGAAACGAACGTAATCGAGTTGGATTTCGGGGAATCCCATGTCCAACGCAAAATCCACGGTCTGGGCCATGTACTCCCAGTTCTTCTTATTATAGGGATCGAGCCACGTGTGACCGCTGTGGTCCTTCCAAACCCCTCCCTTGCCGTTCTGCACGGCACGCTCCAGGTGCTTTTTGGGAACGAACGCATCTCTAAAGCATGCAATCCGGGCGATCGGATAAATCTTTGCCTTCTCAAAGTCTCCCATCACAGCATCGGGATTGAGCACGGCGATCTTTTCGGCTCCGGCTTCCTTGGCTAACGGGATGTTCATCCGCCAGTACATCTCGCCATCATCCCGAACATCGATTACGACCGCATTCAACTCCGTTCGCTGGATCATGGCGATGGTGTTGGCGCGCTTCTTCTTTCCACCCGCCGACCACGCAGTGAGATAGATTCCCCGCACGTATTCCGGCTTTTCGTAAGTAAACTTTGGCTTCGGCTTTTCGGGCTCCGGCGGAGCTTCAGGCTTGGCGGGAACATTGCCGACAGTTGCTTGAGTCGACGCAGGTGGGGTGGAAGCGCAGCCGATCAAGCCCACCGCGATGAGTAGAGACCAATGAGAAAACTTGCAATTCATACCGTTGTCACCTGCGTTTGTGCGCTCGGAATCTTTGGGTGCGGCGAGAAGACACTTCAGGGTTCTAATGGCTCCGGGATGGAGAAATCAGGCCCGGTAAAAGAACCGGCTCCCGCCGCTTCTAAGGTACCGCTTAAGAGGGTCTCGAATCGCCCCCCAAATCAGGATGGTGTGGTTTTTATTGCCGAGTACCACCACATCAGGGAAGGCAAGTCGACGATGGAGCGGTCGGGCAAATTGATGCGCCGAGATTTGGAGCGGCTATACAAGGCTGGCTTCCGGCCGATCAATGTCACCGAGTATCTCTCCGGCGAATACAACCTTCCACCAGGAGCTTCGCCCGTCATCCTCACCTTCGATGATGCAAACCCCACCCAGATCGTTTTCAAGGAGGATGGGACGCTCGATCCTGAATCTGGATTTGGGATCTTGGAGCAGTTCTCGAATGAGCATCCAGATTTTCCGGCCAAAGCTGTGTTCTTTGTGTTGCCTCAGATGTGGGGACAGAAGAGCCTCGAAAAGCAAAAGGTGGAGTTGATCCAAAAGCACGGCGGTGAGATCGCGAGCCACACCATCTCTCACCCCAATCTAAATCGCCTCAGCGACGCTGAGGTTAAGAAAGAGATTGCCGGTCCATTCGACCTGCTGCAGCCGCTGGGCGGCAAGCCCGAATATCTTGCGCTACCGCTGGGCGCCTCACCGAAGAACAAGCAATTGGTACGCTCGTTTGAGTTGGATGGAAAGAACTACAAGCTCGACGCCGTTTTTCTGGTGGGAGCCAATCCAGCTCCGAATGCAAAGTCAGAAAAGTTTGACCGTTACCGCATTCCGAGGATCCAGGCATGCGAAGGAGACTTCGGGCTGGACTACTGGCTGGATCTACTGGAAAAGGGGCGGGTCAAGCCGTACGTAAGCCCCTGATCAAGACGATGCCTATTGGCAATTTGGGAAATGCAAGTCTGCGCTACAGGTGAAAGGGGTTATGGGCCATCCTAGCCACTGCGCCCGCCAATCCTTTGGCCACTTTTCAGGACGGAGCGACTTCAGGAAAAGAAGCGGTTAAACCGAAATTTCCAAACCATCATAACCGGGAGAAATTCCGAACGGCCGCATTGCTTCGGTCAACTGCTCGTGACTGCCGCCGTAATGGCTGTGGTGGGTGGTGAAAATGGGAGTCTCGGACCCGAGCGAGCCCTGCTTTCGAAGATTATCTACGACTTTGATAAGCACAAGAAGATCCAAGTGGCCGTCATAACCGCTGTCGCACAATCCATCTGTGCATTCGATAACGAGAGCGTCAAATTTAACGGACTGTAAGTACTCCCATGTCTCGTCGGACCACCAGCCCGTGTCGGTCATGTATCCAATCGTTTTTCCATCCTTCTGGAAAATGAGGTTTTGGCACTCCTCCGTTGGAGTGTGCTTGGCCCGCACCGGCGTCATCTTGTAGTCGCCGATCTGGGTGGTCTCGAAGAGATTGGTGCGCAGGACTTCGAAGGGCCAATCTGGATATCGGCAGTCGATAATGCTGTTTACCGTCTCGTTGCAGTAAATGGTGAACGGCGGAAACTCGTTCTTATTGAATGGATAGAGCGCGTATTGGAGTTCGCTCACGGTGAAGTGGTCTTCGTGGCTGTGCGTGTAGATAATCGCGTCCCACTCAAGCGGATCGAGGTTAAATCTCTGGTTCTGGGAGAGTGTGTCCGGACCTAAATCGATCTTGAGACAGCCGTCGATAAGGGCGGCGGCTCGGGTGCGAAAGTCTTTACTTTCAGGTCCAAAAGAGCTGGACCCGAGACGGTTCGCAGTGAACAGCGGCGGGACGCCATCGGCCGCACCGGTTCCTAAAAGTTTTATCGTCATGGATGGAAGTCGTTAAGGCTCCAGAGAACGAGTCCGCTAAGCACCTTTGGAAAATAATACGTGCTCTTTTGGGGCATCTTCTCGCCCGCTAGGGCTATTCGCCTCATATCGTCCACGGTTGGCGGGTTCATAAGGAAGGCGGCCTTGTCGCCTTCGTTCACCCAGGTGATCGCTTGGTGAGAGTCTCGCGTGTACTTAATGCTGTCCAAACCCGGGACCGCGAGAAGCTGATCGAAGATCACGCTGTGGAGGACCGTGACGTCCAGTTTGCGGAGATCGTCGCTGGGGGAACCTGGAACTAATGCATAAATTGCATCCGGGTCTTTTGCTTCCAAAACATATCCATCTCCACCGGAAAGGGCAAGACCAAATGCCATCCGACCGCTGCGCCGATCTGCCTCGATGGCTTCCATAAGCCGGGAGTTATGCGTCTCAGTCATCGTAAAGAGCTGGGCCAGTCGGGTAACAGCCTCTTCTGGGCTCGGCGGAATGTCGGTCAGGACGCGATGCGTCGGCAGCAACACCAATCCGGGATCGGACATGGAGGTAAGCGCGATCATCATGTAGTCTTCCGCAACTGGTCCGCTTTGATCGCCAAGGTTTTCTCGGAATGCGCGGGCGGTCTCGTATCTATGGTGACCGTCCGCGATCCAAACCTTTTTATCCTTCAGGAGACCGACTAGGTGGTTGATGGCTTCAGGATCGCTGATTGGCTCAATTCGCTGTGAAGTCCCATCGTCTCCGACCGTTTCCGCTGGAGTTTGGGCAGGAGCCTTGACGATCGCGTCGTGAATGCTCCCGCTGGGGTCTTCGAAAAGCCCGAAAATGCTTTCCAGATGCGCGCGGGTCGCTTCCAGTACTCGGAGCCGATCTTCCTTGTGCTTCGGAAAAGTCTGCTCGTGGGGCAAGATGACGCCATTCTCGTATGGCTCCGTCTTAATTAGCACGATGATCGAGGTCCGCGTTAAGTCGCCGTAATGCGGGAGAGAGAACCGTTGCGTGTACCGGTAGATGACGGGTTCGTCTTCAAGAATAAGCGTGCCATCCCGTCGCCACTCGGCGAGCAGGGCCGCGCTTCGGGCGTACTTGATGAACTTGCTGCGGTCATCCGGCTTTTGTTCGGGAAGGGTCAGATGGACGATGTTGTGAGGGCTGCGAGTGAGAAAGCTGATCCGCTCTTGCTCGCTGATAACATCGTAGGGGGGTGCTGTCAGAATCCCCAGAGTGCCAGCCTCGGCGCTGTAGCGCAATCCTTGGAAGGGACGAATTACCGCCATAGCGGTCAGGATACCAAGGGATCGAATTGCGCTGGTAGACTTTTTTCAGTGACAGTCGCATTGGACCTCAAGGCATACTCCGAGCCCGTCGATGCGAGACTAAGACAACTGCTCCCTCCGGTCGAGTCTCCACCCTCTGAACTGCACTCGGCCATGCGCTATTCCTGCCTGGCGCCCGGCAAACGTATCCGGCCCGTATTATGCCTTGCGTCGGCGGAAGCTCTGGGTGGTGGTGGAGACTCGGTTTTGGATGCCGCGTGCGCCATCGAGATGGTGCATTGCTTCTCCCTCATCCATGACGACCTTCCTGCCATCGACAATGACGCCCTCAGGCGTGGTGTCCCCACACTCCACAAAAAATACAATGAAGCGATCGCTATCCTGGCCGGCGACGCGCTCTTTTCACTGGCATTCGAGACCTTGAGCTGTTGTGGTGGACCGGCGGAAAAAATTGTTGCCGCAGTCCGGTGCCTGACAGTGGCGACGGGTTCCGATGGCCTCGTCGGTGGCGAAGTCGCTGACGTGCTTTCGGAGGGCAAGGCGGCCGATGCGGAAACTTTGGAATTCATCCATTCCCGTAAGACCGGCGCGTTGATTGCGGCAAGTTGCGAGATTGGCGGCATTTTGGCGGGAGGGGACGATGAACTCGTGGCTGCCCTCCGAGAATACGGCCGCGCCATCGGCGTGGCTTTCCAAATTGCGGACGACATCCTAAACG
>JAFAFM010000277.1 GCA_023423495.1 Armatimonadota bacterium | reverse complement strand
GGTTTATACCGTCGCGGGCGAATTTCCATGGGATGATGTGGGCGCGTGGGACGCTCTGGAGCGCTCGATGCCGTGCACGGACGATGCGAACGTTGTTCATGGGGAAGCGGTCACCGTCGAGACGTGCGGCTCGATTATCTACAACGACAATCCGGACCTCTTGATCGCCGCGATTGGGGTGGAAGATCACGTGATTGTGGCTACAAAAGGTGCGGTTATGATCTGCCCGAAGAGCGAAGCCCAACGAGTAAAGGAGATACTACAGAAGCTTCCGTCCGACTCCCCTCTTCGCTAAACGTTGTAGTAGCTTCGGTACCACTCCACGAATTTGGGAATGCCTTCCTCGATCGATGTCGATGGATGATAGCCAACCATCTCTTGGAGCGAGGAGATATCGGCGTATGTTTCCGGAACATCTCCCGGCTGCATCGGCATCATGTTGAGCCTTGCTTCCACTCCGAGCGCCTCTTCGAGGACTCTGATGAAGTGCAGCAACTCAACACTTTGATGATTTCCGACATTGAAAATCCGGTAGGGCGCTGAACTAGACGAGGCGTCAGGGTCGGTCGCATCCCAGTGTGCGTTCGCAGTCGCGGGGTGCTTCATGGCTTCGATGGTGCCGTGAACCACATCCCCGACATATGTGAAGTCGCGCTTCATCCTGCCCTCGTTGAAGACATCGATCGGCGCGCCTTCAAGGATGGATTTTGTAAATTTGAAAAGCGCCATGTCGGGCCTTCCCCAGGGACCATAGACCGTAAAAAAGCGAAGGCCGGTTGTCGGAAGTCGAAATAGATGGCTATACGAATGGGCCATCAATTCGGCGCTCTTTTTTGTCGCGGCATAGAGGCTGATGGGATGGTCAACGGGATCATGTTCCGAAAACGGGAGTTTCCTGTTCATTCCGTAGACGGAGCTTGAAGACGCGTAAAGAAAGTGCTTAACGCCGGTCAACTTGGCCCATTCCAACAGGTTGGCGGTTCCGACGACGTTCGAGCGGATGTATTCCTGGGGGTGATCTATCGAATAGCGCACGCCTGCTTGCGCGCCCAAATGAATTACCGCGTCAAAGTCAGAACCAAGATCTAAGGAATCTGCGAAATCTGCCTTTCGGAACTCGAAGTTTTGCGTGCTTGTTAATTGCTGCAAACGGGCCTGTTTCAGCCCGACGTCGTAATAATCGCTTAAGTTGTCGAGACCGATTACTCGATAGCCTTGGGCAGCTAGCTCACGACTAACGTGAAATCCAATGAAGCCCGCGGCTCCAGTAACTAAGATTTTTGCGGGGGCTTCGATGCGCATAGGCGAAAGGTGGGGCCAGTATACTTTCGGCTTGCCGGGCAGGATCAGATGAGTTTTCGAGGGGTTGAATTTAGATCATTGAAGCGTCATGAAGATGCGCGAGGCTGGCTCATCGAGCTGTACCGCGACGACGAGCTACCAGACGGGTTCAAGCCGACCATTTGCTATTTCAGCTGTACCAAGCCTGGAGTTGCCAGGGGACCGCACGAGCACAAAGATCAAACTGACGGCTTTGTATTCATAGACGGCAAGTACGAACTGCACCTCTGGGAGAATAGGCCCGGTGAGTCCGAGCAGTATCAAGTGTATGAAGTGGGCTCCGAGAATCCAGTTTTCGTAACCGTGCCTCCGGGGGTCGTGCACGCCTACCGGAATGTTGGCGAGGAAGATGCCTTCGTTGTGAATGTGCCGGACCGGTTGTATGCCGGGTGGGGAAAGAGCGAACCGGTGGATGAGATTCGGCATGAAAATGATGCTGATTCGAGGTTTAAGTTTTGAATTTACTTGTGACCGGTGGGGCCGGATTCATCGGCTCCGCATTCGTACGGCTTTGCCGACGGGAAATGCTTGACGTGCGCATCTCAATCTTGGATGCGTTGACATATGCGGGCAACTTGAGCACGTTGGAGGAGGACCTCAAAGACGATCGCGTTCGCTTCTACCCGGGCAAAATCCAAGATCCGACCGTGGTAGAAGGGGTGATGAAGGCCGAAGACATCACGCACATTGTAAATTTTGCAGCGGAGAGTCACAACGACCGCGCAAAGCTTGAGGCAGGCAGCTTTATTCAAACTGACGTTTACGGTGTTTACATCCTTCTGGAAGCATGCCGAAAGTTCAATGTCGAACGGTTCGTACACGTCAGCACCGACGAAGTTTACGGCTCAATCGACCAAGGCGAGTTCACTGAGAAGTCGCCGATCGAGCCGAATACCCCGTATTCCGCAAGTAAAGCGGGCGGGGAACTGCAGATTCGAGCGGCGGTAAAGGCGCACGGCATTCCAGCAGTGATTACTCGGGGTGGCAACACTTACGGACCCTATCATTTTCCTGAAAAGCTGATTCCCTTTTTCATCACACGGCTCATCGACGGCAAAAAGGTTCCCGTGTACGGCGAAGGTAATCAGGTGCGAGAGTGGATTCACTGCGAAGACCATGCAAGCGGCATACTTCAGGTGCTGCGTCAAGGCCAAGTGGGCGAAGCCTACAACGTGGGTGACGTGAATGAACGGCGAAATATGGAAGTCGTTCAGATCCTGCTAGAGGAGACCGAGCGAGACGATTCGCTCGTCAAGCGGATACCAGACCCGCGTCGCGGCGCTCACGATAGCCGCTATTCGATGTCCAACGAGAAGTTGAAAGCCTTGGGTTGGGCGCCAATGAAGCCGTTCGAGTCAAGCCTTCGGGATACTGTGCGCTGGTACAAGGAACGGGAAGATTGGTGGCGTCCGCTGGTCCAGACCGAAGACTATCAGCGATTCATCCGTGCGTTCTACGGCCCCTCGCTGGGAGACGATCTATGAAAGCGCTAATTCTCGCGGGTGGAACGGGATCAAGGTTGCGCCCGATCACGTATTCGATGGCCAAGCAACTGGTACCGGTTGCAAACAAACCTGTCATCGAGTACGGGATCGAAGCGATTGCGGCGGCCGGAGTGACTGATTTCGGCATTATCGTAGGCGACACAGGGCCGGCGGTTGAGAAGGCAGTCGGCGACGGGAGCCGTTGGGGAATCAAGATCGCCTACATTCCCCAGTCCGCCCCCCTTGGATTGGCCCATGCCGTCAGTACGGCCAAATCGTTTCTCGGCGACGACGACTTCGTGATGTATCTGGGCGATAACTTGATCAAGTCGAGCGTCGCCACGCTAGTCAAGGAGTTTGAGCTTAATCGTCCCGCCGCAACCATCCTCTTGACGCCCGTCCCGAATCCATCGGATTTTGGCGTCGCCGAGCTTACGATTGACCGCGTGACCCGGCTTCAGGAGAAGCCGAAAGAACCGAAGTCGAACTTGGCGCTGGTCGGCGTGTACTTGTTCGATCGGCGCATCCATGACGCCATTGCGGTTCTGAAACCTAGCGCTCGAGGCGAGTACGAGATCACAGATGCCATTCAGGGTCTCATCGATACGAACCTGGAAGTGCGGTCCCATATCGTGGAGGGTTGGTGGAAAGACACGGGCACGGTGGACGCCATGCTCGAAGCCAATCGCCTCATATTGGAAGACGTGGAACCCGACATGAAGGGCACTGCCGACGGACATTCGAAGCTGGAAGGTCGAGTCCAAATCGGGAAGGGGACGACGGTTACTAACAGCGTGATCCGCGGCCCCGCGATCATCGGTGAAAACTGCCAAATTATCGACAGCTTTATCGGACCCTTTACGGCCTTGGCTGATTCCACACGTCTGGAATCCACGGAGATTGAGAATTCCATCGTGATGGGCGATTGCGAGATTGCACATGCGCCTTCACGCTTGGCGAACTGCCTCATCGGCCGCGGCGCTTCCATAAGACGCGGAACGGGTACGCCCAGGACAACTCAATTGGTGCTGGGAGATTCCAGCAGTGTCGTGTTGCCCTAGAAATACCCGTTGCTGATCGGTCCGGCGGCGTCCATGTACGCGGCGGCGAACTCGATGACGTCTTCTTCGCTGGCAGTATTGTTGTCGGGCATGAAACGATAGAACACCGCCTGATTTCTGAAGTCCCCGACAAGCGGCCGAATTGCCATCGCAGTGGTTAGCTTACGAGTCGAAGGATAGAAACCGTCGTGGCCTTTGTAGAAGAAGAGGGCAATACGCTGGGTATCGCCGCTTTTGATTTTTGCCAACGTCGCCGGGATCTTGCCTCGCGTTTTGGTTTCGATTTCGATTAGCCGGTCCTCGGAGAAGGTCCATCCTTGGGCTTGGAAGCAAACGTGGGGGTCATGAAAACTTCCACGGTTATCTCCGGCAATGATCGTAGCGTCATAGATGTTTTCATTGTCGCGGTACTTGCGGCAGACAATCCCAAAAGGGTTCAAAGTGTCGTAAACAGCTTGTGAAGTCACGTAGGAGACTTGCGGATCCTCTTGACCGGGCATGAATTCATAGTTCTGGATCTTCACGGGAGTGTGATCTTTCATCCATTGCTCTGAGACGGCTGGAGCCGCTTCACCACGGGTGACCAAGAACAGAACCGATGCTGCGCTGATGATGACGGTAAGCGCCACAAGGCGCTTCATTAATCCTTCCATCCAAGAACCCTCGCTAGTTTGAAGAGAATGAAGAAACAGACGATGAGTGTGATGTAACCGCTGAAGTCGTGGAATTGCATCCCGGCATCCGAGCCGTACTGGCTTCCAACCATTCCGATGAGCGCGATTCGCAATCCATTTATCACGAGGCACAGGGGAACGATGGCAAGAAACATCGCGATGTTGCCCCACCACCTGAGGCCACCGATCAACACGAAGAAGCAAGTGAAGGCGGTGATCGCGAGAACCAGTTTTAATCCGCTGCACGGCACGCCAACATTGAGCCAGAAATTTCCAATGAGGATGTCCGTGGAGTTGGGGGGCATGTGCGGACTGCCAACCATGTCGAGCATCCGGTAAGCGATCTTGGTGCTGATAATTTGCAGGGGGTTTGTGTAGTTGGTGACAAACCCACTCCAGACTGGAAGGGCAAAAAGCAGGTATAGGATCGGAGCGGCGGTAGCAAGCGCCCAACGCCAGCCAAAAACAAACCAAACGCCAGAGATCAGGACGAAAACGAACGAGACGCTATAAAGCGACTGCATTTGAACTGCCCGGGCGACAAATGCAACCCAAAGCATGGGGAGCAGGAGAAGAAGTGACCACATTGAGGGAGATATTCGAATCTCCTTGAGCCTGGGCCACATTCGATAGATCAGGTATCCGCTGATGATTGGGACGAGAAATCCGTGGGTGTAGTAGCCATCTTCCCCCATCCACAATCGGATGAGGCTGCTCAACAACTCCCAATAAATCAGGGTTAGGCCACCCAAGAAAACGGCAACCGGGATGAAATAGGG
>JAFAFM010000275.1 GCA_023423495.1 Armatimonadota bacterium | reverse complement strand
CTCAAGGTCTTTAATCTGCTCGCCTGGCTCCTTGGCATCCTCGATGATCCATTCGATATCGGGGTGCGCCTTGGCCGCCTCGTCCGCCCAATATTTGATTCCCGCAGTCCAACCGTGGTCGGCTGCCGGAATGGAAACCCCAATCTTAAACTTCTTCCCACCGCTTGCGGTCGGTGCGTTGCCCGTCGTCGATGCTGAACCCTCAGTCGAGGGTGCGGGTGGGTTGCAACCCACTATGGCCATTCCCAAGGCGCCCAAAATCCAAAGCTTCTTCACTCTTGCTCCTCCAATGTTTCCTTACTCAGATCCTTTGCTTCCCCGTTGAAGCAGCACGGCGATGAGAATGACCAGGCCACTAACCAGACCCTGCCAGTTTGTATCCACCCCGTACGCTGTCATCATATTCGAGATTAGGGTCATTAGCATAATGCCAACGACCGTTCCCCAAATTCTTCCGCGGCCACCGCTCAGCGTCGTTCCGCCGATTACAACCGCCGCAATCGCGTCTAACTCGTAAAAAGTGCCAACTGTTCCCGTGCCTACGCTATTCATGCGGGCGACATTGAAAAACGCCGCCAACCCGCAGAGCGCCCCGGTGATGGCAAATACCGCTACCTTCACCGCAGACACGTTTATCGCGGAGTATTTTGCGGCTTTCTCATTGGCGCCCACTGCCACCACATACCGTCCAAATCGCGTTCGATTGAGTACAAATCCTGCGAGCAGCGCGACAATGATAAATGCGATCGCGCTCCAATACATCATCACCGGGTCGCCGTTGGCTAGGCGAGCCCCAGGAATTGGAAGTCCCCCGAATCCGATATCGCCAATCGCCGGAACCTCGGATCGGATTTCTCCGCCCCGCCCCAAGACCAACGCCAACGAACGAAAACCAGCCAACCCGGCAAGAGTCACCACGAAGGATGCAACCCGGCCAAAAGCCACGATCGAGCCGTTGAGTAATCCGGCCGCTAAGCCAATTCCAATGGAGGCTAGAAGCGCCAGGATAATCGCCGTAGAATCGCCAGAACCAGCAGTCTTGTTCAAGGTCAAGACGCACAAGGCCCCGCAAAGCGCGGAGAGACTGCCAACGCTCAGATCGATCCCTGCGGAGATGATCACGAAAGTCATTCCGATCGCAATCATTCCCACGACTGCACTCTGGCTGACAATGTTCCTCAGGTTCTCAAATTGAAGAAAAGTCACGCCCTGGGTAACGGCGCTTATCAAAAAAAGTAAGGCGAACGCGATCAGTACGCCGTATTCCTGAAGGAAATTCGGACGCCTCAAGCCGCTTCGACTCCCGCAGCCAATTGCATAATCGATTCTTCGTTCAAGCTATCCCCCTCGACTTCTCCCACAACACGTCCCTCACGCATCACCACCGCCCGGTGGCACAGGCCGATGATCTCCGGCAGCTCTGACGAGATCACGATGCAAGCCAAGCCCTCTTCCGAAAGCTTCTGAATCAGATTGTAAATCTCTCTCTTAGCGCCAACGTCCACGCCCCGAGTCGGTTCATCCAAAATCAACACCTTGGGTTTGGTTTCGAGCCACTTTGCCAACGAAACCTTTTGTTGGTTGCCTCCGCTCAGAAACAAGATCGGAGCATCCATATCCCCAACTCGAATGTCCAAATCTTCCTTCCAGCGTGCGGCGGTCTCTCGCTCTGCTTTGCGATTCACAATGACGCCGAATTTCGGAAGGCACGCCATGGAGGTGTTCCGGACGGTGTCCAAGCTCAAAATCAGCCCGAGCAGCTTGCGGTCCTCACTGACATAGGCAATGCCGTTCCGCATTGCGTGTCTCGGATTCTTGATCCTAACCGGTTTGCCGTTGATTCGCATCTCGCCATGAAACGGCCGGACGCCAATCATCGCTTCCGCAAGCTCCGTACGACCGGCGCCCACAAGTCCGCTTAGGCCCAAGATTTCGCCCGGACGAACGGCAAAGGAGGCGTCGTATACGTGCCCAAAAACCCGTGCGTTATGGACTTCGAGCACTGGCGCCTGCTCCGACAAGGGCGTCTTCGGCGGGTAAAAGTCCGAAAGCTCCCTTCCGACCATGGCGCTTGCCAACCTCCGAGGATCGGCTTCAGGGCCGGCAAGGGTCTCAACAAACTGTCCATCTCGAAGCACGGTAATGCGGTCGCAGATGGCGCAGACTTCGGGCAGCCGGTGGGAAATGTAAAGGACGGTTACGCCTTGCTCCTTCAGCCTCGCGATGAGTTCAAAGAGCGCATCGGCTTCAGGGTCGCTCAGTACGGCCGTCGGCTCATCCATGATCAGAATTTGCGCATGTGAGGAAAGCGCCTTCGCAATTTCGACCAGCTGCTTTCCGGCAATCGACAGATCCCCGACGCGCAAATTGGGAGAAAACGAAGCGTGGACTTGGTTGAGGTAGTTCTGCGTCTCGGCCCGCATCGTCGACCGATCCAAGAGTCCTCCCCGCACGATCTCCCGTCCCAGAAAGACGTTTTCAGCGACGGTCAATTCGTCGACCAGGTTAAGTTCCTGGTGGATCATCCCAATGCCGTGGGCCAACGCATCTCGCACGCCGCCAAGAACGATCGGCTTATCGTCCAGCAAGATAGTCCCCGAAGTTGGCTGTTGGAGCCCGCTTAGAATCTTCATCAGCGTGCTCTTACCGGCGCCATTCTCGCCAATAATGCCGTGCACTTCGCCGGGTTCGAAGACGAGGGAGATGCCATCCAGCGCCCGGACTGCCGGGAACTGCATAACGATATCGCGGACCTCCAGTCTCGGCATCGGGTGAAACCTTACCCCAGCCGCCCCTTCCACTTAAAGCCGGTATACCGCCTAATCCAAGTCCGTGATCACAAGCCTCTTCGACTTCAATCCCCGACCGTGGGCTCCAGCCCACTTGGCCGGATAAGGACGCGCACCTTTGGTCGAGTGCCAAAGCGCGCGGTTAAACCAATCCGCTTCCTGAGCATTCATCAGGTCCGGCTTGTGGCGAGGAAGCTTGGCCGAAAGATCCGCCCATTTGAGAGCTGCGCCTTTTAGCGCCGACCGGGGTGGGTTCAACTCATCCAACGGGATCCGGTTCATCAATGCTTTATATGGCCGAAAGTTTGGCTTCTCCGTGAAGCAGTCATACATGATCGGCGAGCGTGCATCCATCTGATTCATCGGGGGCACGCCAAGCATGCGCTGGAACGTCGCCAACACGCTCGTCTGGTTGTAGAACTTGCTCACGACTTTGTTGCGCTTCGCATAGGGACTTATCACCAAACACATCGAGCGGTGCCCGTCCACGTGGTCAAATCCGTTCTGCGGGTCATCCTCGATTACGAAAATGGCCATCTTTTTCCAATACCGAGACTTGGTCAGTGACTCCACGACCCGACCCAGGGCCAAATCATTGTCAGAGACTGCTGCGCGTGGCGTAGGTTCGCCGGGAGTCGTGCCGCTCGTGTGGTCCTGTGGAAGAAACACAATGGTCAGGTTAGGGAAGTAGCCCGCTTTGTTAAACGCTTCCACATCCTTCACAAAGACACTTGCCCGAAGCACATCCGGAATCCGCATGTTCCACCCCGGATAGTTTCGCTTGGAATATCGCCGAAGCCGCTCGATGCCAATGTTCTGTTTGAACGTCTGGCTCTTGCCCGCTTTCCAGTTGTCGTAAATCTGCTTCCAGGTAGCGCCCTACTGATCTGGCTCGGCGTAATCGAACTCGCCGTAGTTCCGAAAAGTCTTGCCCCACCGAAGCACGTTGTCCCAAATGAAGCCGCTGCTGCTCGGAGACAGTGGATCATCGCCAAATGGATAGCTGCGCGTCCAGCCACCGAAGGACCGCTCGAAGTGGCTCGAGGCATTCCCCTCGACACTCCAGGCGTGGCCATCCGCGCTATTTATCCCGTTACAGTAATAGTTGTCCAAGAGCACAAACTGCTCGGCTAGCGCGTGGTGGTTGGGGGTCACATTCCGGCCGAAGATGCAGAGCTTAGGGTCGCCGTCACCCTTCGTGATGTCTCCCAACACCTGATCGTAGGTCCGGTTCTCCTTGATGATGTAGACCACATGCTCGATCGAGCTTCGCTCACCCAACCGGTCCGGAACGGGCACGAGGGCCTCGTCATGTGCCTCGACCGACTCTTCCTCTTCCTCGGCCATCGCCTTCATGATCTCGCCGGTCGAATTTGTCCGCCGCACCGTTTGTGTGTGCTTTCCAAGGTAATTCACCTCCGACTTGTCGAAGGTCTGCAGGGTGCCGGTGAAGTTGTAAACCCCGTGCGAGCCATCAGGTTGAGGTCGGCGCGAACCGATGCCCTTCGCGTTGGCAACGTACACATTTGAACCGTGCGCCAAGACGCTTGTCGGATACCAGGCCGTCGGCAAGAAGCCCTTCAACACCGGCTCGCTGCCGATATCCACCACCGCGATGGAGTTGCTCCCGCCACACGCCACATACATTCTCTGGCCGACGATATCGATCGAATTGGGAGCGCTACCAAAGGGCAGATTGATGTCCGGCTTGATCACGATGGATTTCATCCGGCTTAGGTCCGGCATCAGCATCAACACCGTATCGTGGTTGGCGTTCGCCACAAACACACGACCCTGCGAGTCCACCTCGACGTCGCTCGGCTGGAGTCCGGTCGGAACGGATTTGTAAGTGCCGGCCGCCAGATCGTGCACCGCCAATGTTGCCCCCTTGACGATGCCCCGATCATCCACCTCGACATCCGTGCCCGAGGAAGGCGCGGTCTTTGCACCCTTGCCAGGACGCTTTCCACCCCAACAGGACACGTAAAGCTTGCCGCCGCTCAGCTGGAGGTCGAACGGGGCGATGTCGGTATCGAAGGAAACAATCGGGGTCTGCCCCCAAGTGTCGAATTTCACGATCTGGTTCGAACGGGAGGCGCACACGTAGAGCGTGCGGTCATCCTCGGCCAACACCATGCCGGTCGGATACGCCTCGCCACCTTGTTTTGGCTTGGGCAATGGGAAGTCACCCTCCCACGCCACCTTGCCATCGGGACCGATCTTGGCCTCCCACACCGAAGAGGCCGCGTTGGACACGAACAGCCGCTCGCCCCCCGGATGCATTACCAAGCC
>JAFAFM010000183.1 GCA_023423495.1 Armatimonadota bacterium | reverse complement strand
GGGTTACGAAGCCTTCGAGGAAACTTTGTCCCAACTCGGTGCACAGATCCGCCGACGCCAGATTCCGGACGATTCGACGCTGACCGCGTCGGAAGGCACTTACTGATTTGAGACTCGCTCCCGAAATCGGAATTGACCTCGGAACGGCTAATATTCTGGTCTTTCGGCGTGGCAAGGGCATCGTTCTCAGTGAGCCGACGGTCGTCGCGATCAGTGTCCAAAATGGCAAGGTTTTAGCCGTTGGGAATGAGGCTCGAGACATGCTCGGGAGAACTCCCGGCAACATCGCCGCAATCCGCCCCCTGAAAGACGGGGTCATTGCCGACTACAGCACAACTTTAAAGATGCTGGAATACATCCTGAACAAGACCTGCGGTGCTCGTCGGATGTTTAAGCCCACAACCCTCGTGTGCGTGCCGAGTGGTGTGACGAACGTGGAGCGCCGAGCGGTCATTCAGGCCGCCAAGGAAGCGGGTGCCGGGATCGCGATGACGATCGAAGAGCCGATGGCGGCTGCAATTGGTGCCGGACTACCCATCGCTGCCCCCGGCGGCAACATGGTCGTGGATATCGGCGGCGGAACGACGGACATAGCCGTAATCTCGTTGGGTGGCATTGTGCTTTCGCACAGCCTGCGGGTCGGTGGAAACAAGCTCGATGAAGCAATCATTCGCCACATCCGCAACGCCTACAACCTGATGATCGGCGATCCGACTGCGGAAGAAATCAAGATTCAAATCGGATCTGCATTTCCACTGCCTCAAGAACTCCGCATGGAAATCCGCGGTCGTGACTTAGTGGCTGGGCTGCCGAAGACGGTCGAAATTTCGAGCGAAGAGGTACGCGAAGCCCTGAATGAGCCAGTCCGCCAAATTGCCGAAAAACTCTGCAGCGTTCTTGAAGAGACCCCACCGGAACTTGGTAGCGACATCATCGAGCGCGGAATTACCCTCACGGGTGGTGGAGCATTGCTTCGAGGATTGGACCGGTTGTTGCACAGCGTGACCGATATCCCAGTGCGGGTTGCCGACAACGCCTTGAACTGCGTCGCGGTCGGAACAGGGCGCGCTCTTGAAGAGATCGACGCAATTCGGCAGAGCGGTGCCGTAACTACGATATAGAATAAAAGCAGACCCCATGAGATTTCTGATCGCTATCGTTCTCTGTCTTACCGTTGGTTTTGCCTTTCAGGGCAATAAACCGCAGATCAAGAAGAAGCAGGTCGGTAACGTCAACCAAAGCGCACTGGTCACCAAGGCGGAGGCCGCTGCGGTATTCGCCCGCGCACGAAAGGCGATCATTTCGGCCAGGATTTCTGGGGTTCCGAACAAACCTACTATCGTGCCGGGAAACGCAGTAGCGACCCGAGAGGAAGTCATCCTGGAAATGGCGAAGATCGTCGATGCTTCCAGGAAGTGGATGAAGTTCGTGCCGAAGCCGGTGAAGTACGACGTCAAGATGTTCAAGGTGGGTTCAGCCAGTTCACGGTCCGCCTTGGCGCGATTGGTCGAAGATGGATTTGTCGCGCCGGTTGGTCCGCTCGCTACTGGACCCAAGCCCGGCTTGACCGTGGCGCAGTTCGGCGATGCGGTTGGATTCTTTTTGGCCAGGATTACGGATGTCACTCATATGCCAAGTCCAAAGTGGAGCCCCTATCTTTCCGGCGGCTAGCTTGCCAACTGTAAACGGGGATAATAAGCCATGGCTTCTGTCCCGAACAGTCATCCGCACCGAATCCCGCTAACTTCCGCCGACCCGGCTATCGCCGAGCTTATCGTGAAGGAGGAGGAGCGACAAAGCCGGAACCTCGAATTGATTGCGAGTGAGAATATCGCGAGCTTGGCGGTTCGCCAGGCGATGATGAGCGCGCTTACCGACAAGTACGCGGAGGGCTATCCGGGAAATCGATACTACGGTGGCTGCGAGGTAGTCGATGAAGTTGAGAACCTTGCCCGAGATCGAGTGAAGGAGCTTTTTGGCGCTGAGTACGCCAATGTCCAGCCACACTCTGGCAGCCAAGCCAACATGGCCGTTTACTTCACGTTCCTGCAAGCGGGCGACACAGTCATGGGCATGGATCTTTCCCACGGGGGGCACCTCACCCACGGGTCACCGGTCAACTTTAGCGGCCGAATGTACAAATTCGTGCCCTACGGGATCGATGCAAAGACCGAACGGCTGAATTACGACGTCATCAGTGACCAGGTTCATCAAACGAAGCCCAAAATGATCACCGTTGGAGCGTCCGCGTATTCTCGGGAGATCGATTTTCAGAAGTTCCGCGAGATTGCGGACTCGGTCGGAGCATTCTTATTTGCCGACATTGCTCACCCAGCCGGACTGATTGCCAAGGGTCTGCTGCAAAGCCCGATTAAGCACTGCCATGTGGTGACCTCAACAACGCACAAGACGTTGCGCGGACCGCGGGGCGGCGTAATCTTGATGGGGCAGGACTTTGAGAATCCTTTCGGCCAGGTCGCTCCGAAGAGTGGACGGACCAAGATGATGTCCGAGCTTTTGGACAGCATGGTGATTCCCGGGATTCAGGGTGGTCCTTTGATGCACGTCATCGCTGCAAAGGCGGTTGGCTTTGGTGAAAACCTTCAGGATTCCTTCGGAGAATATGCTTCTCAGGTCATCAAAAATGCCCAAGCTCTCGCGGATGCACTCATGTCGGAGGGCTTCAATATCATCAGTGGGGGCACGGATAACCACTTGATGCTTGTTGACCTGCGGAACAAAGATGTCACCGGAAAGGCTGCCCAAATCGCACTCGACAAGGCGTCCATTACGTGCAACAAGAACGCCGTGCCATTTGACGACAAGTCTCCTTTAATCACGTCGGGCATTCGCCTGGGAACCCCGGCCCTGACGACTCGGGGGATGCGAGAGAGTGACATGAGCGAGGTCGCTTTCTTGATTTCACGGGTGATTCGGGATATCGATAATGCGGACGTGATCGAACAGGTGCGCCAAGAAGTGCACGCGTTATGCTCTCGCTTCCCTATTCACTAGGTTTGCGGTAGGCTCAATACGACATGTCAACATTGGGCCGCCTGCTTCCATTTCTTGCCTGCCTGCTCGTCATCGGATGTTCCTCTGAAAAGTCGGCGGAATCAACCACCGGCCTTTCGGGCTTGACTCAGCCTTCGGATTTCAAAGTCGCCCTGCTGACTCCTGGTCCGGTCAATGATTCCGGCTGGAACGCTCTTGCTTACGAGGGCCTAAAGGCCATCGAGAATGACGTCAAGGCCCAAGTGAACAATCAAGAAGCCACGGACAGCGGGATTCGCGATGCTATGCGCACTTATGCGCAAGATGGCTACGACCTCGTAATTGGGCATGGTTATGAGTACAACCAGGTGGAGTCCGAGGTCGCAAAGGACTTTCCCAATACAGTCTTTGTAAGCAGCTCTGGTGGGCTTTCGGGTGAGAACTACGGTGCATTCCGCTTTTACCTGGAGCAGGGCTTTTACCTTGCGGGGATGATGGCATCTGGCATGAGCAAAACCGGCGTCGTCGCGACAGTCGGCTTGGATGTGCCTTCAATCATGTCGACCTTTAAGGGATTTGAAGCCGGCGCCAAGGCCGTCAATCCGAACATCAAGATTGTGAGGAAGATGGTGCCGTTGCCCGGTAACGACCCAGCCGCATACAAGCAGGCAACGCTCGCTGCGATTGCCGAAAAGGCCGACTACATCATTCATCAAGCAAACCAAGGCTATCAGGCAGTGTTCGATGCCGCAAAAGAAAAAGGCGCCTTCGTTTTCGGATCGAATGCAAACCAAAATGCCAACCCTAGTGGAGTTGTTGTCGGGTCTGCAGTGATCGTCTCGAAACCGGCTTTCCTGGAACTGGCAAAGGAAGTACAAGCGGGCACATACAAGGGCTCGGTGAAGCTCATTGGGATGGACAAAGGAGCGATCGACTTTGTAATTAATCCCGATTTCGAGAGCAAGCTTCCTGCCGAGCTGAAATCCAAGCTGGACAAGGCAAAAGCCGACATCACCTCCGGTGCCTTAACCGTTCCCAAAGACGAATTTTGATCCTTTGAGTCACCTGAGCATTCACGGCATTTCGAAAAGCTTTGGCACTGTCCAGGCTCTGAGTGAGGTATCGGCTGAGTTTTCGCCGGGGAAAATCCACGCAATTCTAGGGGAGAATGGCGCGGGGAAGTCGACCCTGGTCAACATCCTCGCGGGCTTTATTCGACCCGACGCCGGCCAAATCCTTCTGAGTGGACAGCCTCTGCCCCTCGGCAATCCGATCAAGTGTCGGAAAGCAGGGATTGCGATGGTGCATCAGCACTTCATGCTCGTTCCGCAGTTCACCGTCGTGGAGAACTTGGCGTTATCCCAGATGGACAATTTGAAGGGCAGCTTGAGGGTCGATGAACTAGCAGAGAACGCTTTGAAAGTTGGCCGGCAACTTGGCTGGCACGTGAATCCTGACGCGGTTACAAGCGACCTGCCGGTCGGAGTGCAGCAGCGCATTGAGATTCTTAAGGTTCTTGCCAAGGATTCCCCCGTTCTCATTTTGGATGAGCCTACAGCCGTGCTGAGCAGCGATGAAGTTGAGGACCTCTTTCGGGTGCTGGGGAACCTGAGGCAGCAGGGCAAGACGATACTGCTCATCGCTCATAAACTTGCCGAAGTCATGCGGGTCGCCGACGACGTTATTGTCCTAAGCCATGGGAAGAAGGTGGCCGAGAGCGCCATTTTGGATACTAACGTCAGCCAATTGGCGGAGTGGATGATCGGCGAACTGCCAGAGCGTTTGCAGGAAACCAGGGCTGTCGGCGCCACAGTTAGCCTCCAGATGGAGAATGTTGTGGCGCGAGGCGACCGTGGTGAAGTGGCGCTTGAAGATCTCTCGCTCACGGTTAAGGAAGGTGAGATTCTCGGCATCGGTGGGGTCGACGGGAACGGCCAAGTTGAACTAGCGGAGGTTGCCGCGGGTATCCGGAGAATTGAAAAGGGAAGCGTGACGCGTGAGGGCAATTCGGTGGCTTACATTCCCCAAGATCGCCAGACCGACGGATTGGTGTTAAGCATGTCCATACGAGACAACATGCTTCTGGATGGATATCGGAGATCCGAGTTTGGCTGGGGACCTTTTATGAAGGTCGGCAAGGTGGATGCCTGGGCACAGGATTTGATGCAGCGGTTCGACGTGCGAGCAGAAGGGCCCGACACCATTGTCGGAACCCTCAGCGGTGGCAATCAGCAAAAAGTTGTCGCTAGCCGGACACTCGATAAACACCCGGATCTTCTCGTCGCCGTGAATCCCACTCGAGGTTTGGATGTTCGGGCTGCCGACTTCGTCCACAGCCGCATATTGCAGGCGCGAGCAGAACGCACGGCGGTGCTTCTGATAAGCACCGATATGGATGAGCTTGCTGCTTTGGCCGATCGCACATTGTTCTTGTCTCGCGGCAAATTACACGAGGCGTTGACCGCTACGAGCGTTGTCGGGGAACAGTGAACAAAGCGTCCATCCAATTAGGTGTCCTAACGGTTCTCTCGCTGTTGGGATTCCTGATGTTGTCCCTTTGGGTGCTCACACCAAATCCTCTGGAATCGGCTCGGTTGCTGTTCGTTGGCGCTTTTGGGAGCGAACTGGGGCTTACACGCACCTTGGTCAAATGGATTCCGCTGGTGCTGACGGGCCTCGGCATCGTGATCGCCTGGCGGGGCGGAATGTACAACATCGGTGGCGAAGGGCAGTTTGTTGTTGGTGGGGTCTCAGGTGCATTAATCGCGATCCCAATGCTCCAGTCGACCTTGCCATGGCCAGTGAGTGCCGCAATCATCCTCACTGGTTCTTTTTTGGCGGGCGGGCTGTGGGGTTGGCTTGCGGGATGGCTATTTGTTCGCAGAGGTGTCGAAGTGGTTATCTCGACGATCCTCATGAATTTTGTTGCCATCCAATTGATGGAGTATTTGGTATCTGGTCCGATGCGCGAAAGGTCGGGCAAGCTGCCCCAAACAGATAGGCTTCCTAACAACCTGGCTTTACCCAAATTTAATCCGGCGTTCGACCTGCACTACGGAATCTTCATCGGAGCACTAGCGATCGTGGCTGTTTATGCGTTTTTGTTCTATACAAGAAAAGGATTCGAGATCCGTGTGGCGGGCGAAAATGCTCGAGCCGCGCGCGCCAACAAAATTGACGCTCAGGCTGCACGACTTAGGGCCATCTCATTGTCCGGCGGGTTGTGTGGCTTGGCGGGTGGCGTGGAGTACCTTGGACTGACCCAACAGATTGGCCAGGGGTTTGACCAAAACTGGGGATTCTTGGCGATTCCCGTGGCCCTGCTTGCGGGCTTGCATCCGCTGGTCGTTGCCGTGAGCGCATTGTATTTTGCGGCGATCTTGGGAGGTTCCAAGAACCTTGCTGGGTTTACGGCCAACGGAACCGTCTTGATCTATGTCGTACAGGCGGCTGGAGTTCTGGGGCTGATCGCGATACAGAATTTCCTGTCCCGAGGGAAACGGGTGTCAAGCGCCAATGTTTGAGTTTGCATTCCTTCTCATCCTATCCACCCCGCTGATGCTGGCGGCACTAGGCGAGGTCATCGGGCAACGTAGCGGCGTGATCAACATTGGCCTTGAGGGCATGATTCTCCTCGGCGCATTCACTGGGTTTGCACTCGTAATGGCAACTGGATCGCTGTTCGTTGCTTTGTTGGCAGCGGCAGCGGTTGGAGTTGGAACCGCACTGCTGTCCGGCTGGTTCACGATCAAGCAGGGCTCGGATCAAGTCGTCGTTGGGACAGCCATCAACCTCTTCGCCCTCGGCGCGACGGGCATCGGATTTCGAAGCATGGTGGAGCACTCGGCGTCCAATCAACGTTTGCCCGAACTCGCAAAGATTCTAGGCGTGGATTGGGTGGTGCTCGCAACGCTTCTTCTTATTCCCTTGGTCTGGTTCCTGATGGCGAGAACCCGATGGGGCTTGGCGCTTCGGGCTTGCGGCGAGTATCCAGCCGCGGTTGAAGCAGCCGGGTTTTCGGTGGTGAAGCAGCGGCTGACAGCGGCGTTAATTGGAGGCGCCTTGGCGGGTGTCGCCGGAGCCCATCTATCCTTGAGCGTGGCGGGCAGCTTCGCGGAGAACATGACGGCCGGAAGGGGATTCCTCGCCATCGCGCTGGTCACCTTCGGCCGGTGGCAGCCTCATTGGGCGGCCTTGACCGCTTTGCTGCTCGGCTACACCCAATCACTGCAATACAGCCTGCAGGGCAGGTCCATTTTGGGAGTGGTGGTGCCATCTCAACTGTGGCTGGCCCTGCCGTACGTCTTGGCCCTGGTGGTGCTTGTAATGGTAGGCTCAGGTTCGGCGACACCAAGAGCCCTTGGTCGGCCGTACGAAAGAACGGAATGAACTCAACTGTCCGAATGACTAGACGAGTGACCTTCAGTAGCGGCCACCGTTATTGGTTTTCTCACTTCTCAGATGGCGAGAACCGAGCTTTGTTCGGACCTTGGGCGAACAAGTTCAATCACGGCCACAATTATGTGCTCGACGTGACGGTGGAAGGAACGGTCCAGCCGGATACCGGAATGGTCGTAAATATTAAGCGACTCGACGACGTGCTCAAGTCAAAGGTCGTGTCTGTTTTCGATCAGCGGAGTATCAATGATGAAATCCCTGGCTTCGAAGAACAGGCGCCGACTCTCGAAAACTTGATGCTGTACATCAGAGACAGCTTGATCAAACGCGGGACAATGCCCGAAAACTGTCGCTTTGTTTCTCTTCGACTTGAAGAAATGCCAGGCTTTTATGGAGAGCTTTCTGACCTTATGACACTCACCAGAACTTATGAATTTGCGGCATCCCACCGGTTGGATAGTCCGTTTTTAGATCCGAACACGAACGTCGCGTTGTTTGGGAAGTGCAATAACCCGGCCGGTCACGGACACAACTTTGTGTTGGAGGTAACGCTAGAGGGCCAACCGGATCCCAAAAACGGAATGATTGCCGATTTGGGGCAAATCGACGAGATCGTTAACCGTGAGGTGGTCGACCGATATGACCACAAGAATATGAACAAAGACATTCCCGAATTCGAGGGGAAGGTCACGACGAGCGAGGTCGTTACCCAAGAGATTTTTCGGCGGTTAGAGGGGAAGCTGCCTGCCAAGCTTTCGAGGGTGCGACTATGGGAAACCGCGCGAAACATGTTCGAAGTTTCCGCCGCGGGTTAAACTTCACGCATGATTCGATATCGTGGCGAGGAGCTACCGCAGGAACCCAGGATCGCGGTAATCGCCAACGATGCGCTCGGAAACTTTGTCGCTGCCACCCCGCTTCTCCAAATGCTCCGGTTCAAGTGGGAGCCGTGTCACATCACCTACGTTGGAGGCACGAGAACTCAAGAGCTGCAAGATGCTTCGGATCTGTTTGAGCGGTCCTTAATTCTGCACGGTCGACCCTTCCGTGACACTCTTGACGAGGTTCAGGGCTGGCCGCGGTTCGATTTGGTGGTGAATTTAGAGCAACAGCCGATTGCTCGGGCGTTCGCGGCCGCTCTTGCGACAGAGGACACATTTGTCGTCGGTCCATGTTTTAATTCAGACGGTCGCGGCGAACTGCCTTATGCAGATGATGAGGTGGGAATGCTGGCTCAAGACAAAGACTGGCTGGCGGCGGATACACCCGCGCGCTACAGCTTCCTTCAAACAGGATTTATCGGCGAAATCTTCTGCCGTCTGTGCTATCTGGATGGTCCCATTCCTACATATCGTGTGCCTTCCAAAGATCCAGAACAAGACATTCCCGACGTGCTGATAGCGACGGCCGCCAGCCTCCCCGAAAAGCTTTGGCCCATCGAAAAGTGGAGCGCGATCGTTCAAAACCTGTCCAGCAATGGCTATTCGATTGGACTCTTGGGAGCCAAGCCAGATGATCAAGGGAAGCATTGGCGGGGAGCCGAGGACGAGGCAAGTTTGCTGGAGATTGGCGTGCAGGACCTCCGGGGAGCGTTCACCTTGCCTCAAGTTGTCGGGGCCATCGAACGGACTAGGTCGGTTCTGACGATCGACAACGGCATTCTCCACCTGGCGGCGGCAGCCGGAACGAAGACTGTTGGCCTTTTCCGGCACGGCATCCACCGGCTCTGGGCTCCACCATTTGCGAACCTGAATGCAATTACGCCGGGGGAAGATCACTTGGTCCGCGAAATCCCGGTCAGCATCGTCCAGGAGGCTGTCTCCAGTGCATTGTGAGCGGTCGCTCATTGTTCTCAAGAACTATTTAGGGGACACAGTTATGGCAACGCCGCTAGTGCGATCCGTTTATGCGGCTTCAGGATCAGTAGATGTATTCGCCTCGCGGACTTGCGAGCAAATCTTGCGCTTTCCCGACATCCGCCTTCGCTTTGCGGACTACGTGAACCTAAAGAATCCCATGTTGCTTTTCCGCGCTGCGAGGAATCTACGGCAGGGGAAATACGACTGTGCGTTCATCGTAAATCGCAGCTTCCGATCCGCATTAATGTGCAGACTGGCGGGAATCAAGCGCAGAATCGGCCATGCCACCGAGGGGCGAGCAAAACTTTTAACGGACCCGGTGCCTTACGATGACGTTAAACCGGAGTCTGCTTGCTACCTGGATTTGGTTAAACGAGCTGGGATCGAGCCGAGTTCGGTAGTCCCCGAATTGTACGTTTCGGACTCCGAGCGGTCGACCGGAAGGGAGCTCCTGGAGGGTGCACAAGTCGGAATTCAGGCTGGCGCCCGCCACGAGTACAAACAGGTTCCCGTCGACGTCTGGCGTGAGTTGGGTTCATGGCTAACCGATAAAGGATTCAAGCTTGCCTTCTTCGGCGGAGCCGAGGAGCGTCCCGTACTCGGAGAGATCCGATTGAGTGGGGTCGATTTGGTCGGCAAGACATCGTTGCGAGACGCGCTCGGGGCGATGGCCAACTTGCAGTTGATGATCGGAGGAGACACTGGCGTCATGCATCTAGCCGCTGGGGTTGGAACGCCCACGATCAGCGCATTCGGCCCGACTCCTAGCGATAAATGGGGTTGGCATCACCCGCCGCATCAGGTTCTTGTCGCACCGAACAAAGACATCACAAAGCTTGAGGCGGGTTCAATCATCCAGGCGGCTGAGAAGGTGTTGTGCGCTGGCTCTTAAGCATTGTATGGCTTGTTCTTGCTATCGCTGGGGCTTGGGCCGCGGACATGGTTATCCTCGTCGACGCTCGCGAGGCCGGGCCGATTCTCCACGAAGGTATGTATCAGGAGCCAACATGGATCCTATGGCCGGTATCGTCGGGACCGGATCAGGCAAACAGATTTCTTTCACTAGCGTCGGGGGTGGATTGGCAAGCGCCGCAAGAAATTCCTGCATTCACAGTCCGAAATGGCGTTGCGCAAAACTCGGAGTCGGTTATTTCGCACTGGCGAAATCGGGGTTACTTCGAAGCGGTTGTCAAGAACGTGGGCGGCCGCCGAATGTGCGCTATTGCCCCTGAACCCGCCGCAGTGCGGCAGCGAGTCCTACTTTCAGCTTGGACAAAGACCAAGATTTCGATCGTCGGCAAGACAGATCCATTCCCCGCCCAATCAATGGTTGTCGCTGGCGCGACAGGGGCAAACCCATGGGATGAAGTCGCCCGCCTCGTAGATCGCGCCGGGGGCCGGGTGCTAGTCATCGAAGTCCCCGCCGAAGCGGGTGACCGCTGGTCCAGGTTTTGGCTCATGGGTGAGGGTTGGCCCGAGGGGGTACCGAAAACAAGGGCGGACGGAATTCCCGGATTAGTCGAGGCTCACAACCTCTATCGGCTCTTCAATGATAACCCCGCACTCGAGTGGCAGCCGCCAATAGCAAATCCACCCCAACAGTGGCTTACATTTGGCCATCGCACCGCGCCGATCGTTTTGGTCTTCCTCGCGGTAGCAAGCGTGTACATCCTTGGATTGGCCGTCTTCATGGTGCTTCGCGAGCAGGCGAGTCGGACCTCGATGCTCCTTCTTCGACTCGTGGTTATTGGGCCGGCGGCCATAGTTTTGGCCGGCCGGTTGACGTCTCTAACTGACTTGGCAAAATGGGTGTATGCATTGCCGACTGCGTTCGTAGGATTGTCGTTCGGCGCTTGGGCTTTGAATTGGACGGCAAGGCAGTTCATCGAGGATTGTCATCCGCTTTGGGGCGAGTTCGTCGTGGGACTCTTCACGTTGGCGGGGATCAATCCTGTTTGGTCCATGTTCACCAACGTGCTTGGACCGCATCGAGCCCCGATCAACCCGGAAGCGTTTGGCGCATTCGTGGCCTACGCGGTCGGCTCCAACTATCTGTTCTCGGATCAAAGGGGGACCCGCTCAGTGTGGGGGCTGGTCGCTGCCAGCCTTACTTTGGACCTCATGATTCTCTCTCGGTGGGCGACGCCCCTGAATGCCGCCGCCATACCGGTCACAGTGGCTGCGCTATGCCGGCCTATTCTCAGAAAACCCTTGCTATGGGTCGTGGCTATGGTCGCTGTCGGACTGCTGGGCGCCTTCTACTTACCTGGGTTGGTCTACGCCCCTGATCACTTGGTTTACAACTTCCGGCAGGTGGGAAAGTTCAACTGTGCGGAGCAGATAGCGTTCTTGCGGGCGCCGATGTTCATCAGCGTGGTGCTGATCTCCGCCACGATCGCCTTTATTGGGGACAAATTCCTTGGTCACCAGGTGCGAAGAGCCATGGCGTTCAGCCCGAAGCCAAAGCTCTTCTTTTATGCTGCGATGGGGTTTGCGATTGCGGGCGTGTTCCTGTATCATATAAACA
>JAFAFM010000173.1 GCA_023423495.1 Armatimonadota bacterium | reverse complement strand
AAGTTGCGAGGACATTTGCCTTGGTCGCGACGTCCGTGAAATTGCCTTTACCGTCGTTCTGCCACAACTGGTTGGGCTGAAGTCGATAATTGGATGTGTATATGTCCAGATCTCCGTCAGCGTCGTAGTCGCAGGCCGAAACCCCACGTGTGCGGAAACTGCTTTCCTTACGGGCAACCCGGAATGATTTGCCCTTTTGGTTGAGAAGAATCATGCTTGGAAAGGTCTTCTGCGTCTCCCAGTTCTCATATCCGCCCACATAGAGATCTACAAATCCATCTCGATTCCAGTCACCCCAACATGCCCCTCGCGAGAGGGTTTCGAGCTCATCCGGGAGCTCGACGAGTTCGAACTCCTTACCTTTCAGATTTCGAAACAAGGCGCCGTGACTCCACGAATACAGGTCGGGAAAACCATCATTATCGAAGTCCGCCGCGACCACGCTTCCTACTTGTGCGATCTTACTGAAGGACTTGCCCTTATCGTTGAGCCAGGCAAAGCCTCCGGCGACGATGTCGCTCCAGCCGTCCGCGTTGATATCCACCCAGCAGGCCGCATCGGTATTAATTTGCAGTCCAACTTCCGCGGTCACGTCCTTGAACTGCGGCGCCAAAAGAGAGACGGCCAAGAAGCTAAGCATAACTAATTATGCGCCTGCGGCAAGCTTCTCCAAGATTTCTTCAGTTGAGAGACCTTGGATACGGACGAGTTTAGTACGGCTTGTGTCACCAGCAACGATCATGATCCGGCTTTTGGGCACTTTAAGCAGCTTCGCCAGGATTTCGCAGACGGCTGTATTCGCCGCGCCATCGACGGGTGGAGCGTTCACCCACACTTTGAGAGTGCCGTCGGGTTGGATTGCGACCTTCGACTGGCTACTTCGAGGTGTAACTCTAATGGAAAGCTCTGCCATCGCAGCTTATTCAATCACAAAAAAGCCTGCGCTACTTGTGCAGCGCAGGCATTATGAGAGTCTTCTTTGACTGACTTCTTTAGCTGTTTCGCTTTCGGCGGGCCCAGACGGCAATTCCGGCGAAGGCGATCATCGCTATAGAGGCAGGCTCTGGAACCGCTTCCTCCGGCGGGAACTCTGGATCCCAACCCTGGAACTCGTTGAAGCCAGAACCGTACTGGAATACGACGTGGTCGATCGAATTGATGTCGAAGTTCGTGCCCACGTTGAACGTGAACGTCATGGAGCTCATGATCAGCGGGCTCTGATTTCCGTTGATGTCCCAGTTGCCACCAACCAGGCCCCAGTCGACGCCGTTGAGAACCGGATTAGATCCACCAGGGGCAAACGCGTCAGCGTTGCCGAAGTGATTAAATCCAGCTGCTCCCACGCCGAAGTTTGTCGAGTGATTGATTGGCAGGTTCGGTACGCCCGACTTCCATGCCCAGTGCTGCGCTTCGGTCTCGGGAGCAGGGTTCGTTAAATTCCCCGCGCCGTCTACGAAAAGACTGCTGCCCTTCGTCGCCCCAACACCAGTTGCCGCGACATTCATGTCCCAGAACAGACCGGTCAAAACCTGAGCATTGCCCGCCTGAACCGCGTTGGAAGTTTGCGTGTTCGTCAACACCAGGGTCAAAATACTGCCCATATAATCGAAGTCAGCAGTAGCTTTGTAGTTATAGCCGCCCGAAGTTTGGTCCAACTCGACGAACAGTTGTGCGCTCGCCACTAACGGGGCGCTTACAAGACCCAACGCAAGAAACCGAAGTACTCTCATTTCTCTCTCCAAAACAAATGTTTGGCACGGAATATGCCCTGCCAACGAGAGAGATTGTAACTCAGGCTTACTGCAAGAAATCAGAATCTTTAGGTCTTAGTCCCAAAATACAGCAAAAATGCCAGAGGCGACGTGGCCCCTGGCATTCTTGGAGAGGATTTAATTTACTTTCGGTTCTTGCGTCGGCGAGCCCAGACAGCTGCTCCCGCGAAGGCGACCATCGCAATGGAGGTCGGCTCGGGAACCACTTCGTCTGGTGGAAACTCTGGATCCCAACCTCGGAATTCACTCAGGTCAGATCCATATTGGAAGAGAACCGTGTCGATCGAGTTCAGGTCGAATCCAGTTCCCACGTTAAACGTGAAGATCATTTCGTTAACGATCAAGGGAGACTGATTGCCACCAATGTTCCAGTTTCCACCAAGAAGACCCCAGTCGACTCCGTTAAGCACGGGGGAACTGCCACCGCCAGAAAAGGCATCTGCGTCCCCGAAGTGGCCAAATCCCGCCGCGCCGACACCAAAATTGGTTCCGGTCTGGTTGATTTGGGGAACACCAGCTTTCCAAGCCCAGTGCTGGGCGGGAGTGTCTGAGGGAGTGCCGATAACGTTGCCAGCACCGTCCACATAGAAGCTGCCAGCGCCAATCACGGCATTGATATCGGTCGCAGCCACATTCATGTCCCAGAACAGTCCAGTGAGAACCTGAGCGTTACTCGCGGGAACAGCATTCGAGGTTTGCGTGTTTCGTAGCTCCACCGTTAAAGTAGATCCTGCATAGAGGAATTCAGCCTCGGCCTTGTACGTGTATCCGCCGGAAGTTGTGTTCAAAGTTACAACGAAGGCCTGCGACGCGATCGGGAGCGCCAACAAAAGACCAATAGGAGCCCATCTCATCAATTTCATACCATCTCTCCAAATGCTCGCCCTAAACCGGGTAAGCACAGTTAATATGATAGCCCACTGATGTTGCAAAATGGCAAAGATTATTGGGTTTTTTCGAAACTCGTATTTTTAACAGTGAGGGAAGACCAAAAAACGACCGACTACGCTTCCGCCGTCTGTGTCAATTCGCCTTCCACGACTGCCAAACCGCCCATCTCAGCAATGTCTCGGAGCTGAGTCTCCAACATCGCCCGATAGGTCCCGAGGAATCGCTGGCGCTCCAGCCGCAGCTTCTCCAACTCCCAGCGCAGATCGTTGATGTTCGACTGCATTTGCGCTTCCGTCCCGGAGGCTTTCTGCCGTGCCTGCTCTAGGATCACGTCAGCTTCCTTGTGCGCGGTGGCACGGGTTTCATCAGCCGTGCGTTGAGCCAGCACCAGCGCTTCTTTAAGCGTGTTCTCCTGGGTTCTAAACCCTTCCAGATCTTGACGCTGCTTGGAAATCTCGTTCTTTAGTGAATCCAACTCCGAGCGTAGCGTCGCCATTTCCTTGGCCGCTCGCTGTAGCAAAGCTTGCACTTGCATGCGGTCGTATCCGCGAAAGGTCGTCCGTAACTGGGCCTTCTCCAGGTCCAAGGGCATCATGCGTTCCATCGCTTCACCTCGATACACGATTGAAGTGTAACAGAGATATGGACGTGCCCGTTGCCAGGTTTTACGTCAGTAAATCCACCATGTCACCTTCTTGACTCTGGGTGGGTAACCTTCAGCTTCAAGGACGACTCCCCGCCGACAGCGCCGTCCCGGAGATTCTATGAGCAAAACTTTCGCAGTACTTGGTTCCGGTATGCAAGGAACCGCTGTTGCCTACGACCTCGCCAAACACGCCGACCCCGCCGAAATTCGGATGGGTGATTTCGACCTCGATCAAGCCCAGCGGAACGCTGACCGCGTCAATGCTTTAGTTGGAAGAACCATTTGTGCCGCATATCAAGTGGATGCCCTTGACCCAGAAGCTTTGGGCAAGTTCCTGGAGCCGGTCGACGTGGTCGTCAGCTGCGTTCCATATTGGATGCATCCGCGCATCGCGGCCGTCGCCATCAGGCACAAGACCAACATGGTGGACATGGGCGGAGATACGAGCGTCGCCTGGGAAACCCTCAAACTGGATGATCTTGCCAAGGCGGAAGGCGTCAGCATTGTTCCGGACTCCGGACTCGCCCCCGGCCTGGTGAACGATCTCGGCAATTACATTTTCGAAAACCTGCCGGACGTCGAATCCATCCGCCTGTACTGTGGTGGTCTTCCCCAAAATCCAAAGCCGCCATTTAATTACAAGCTTGTATTCAATATCGAGGGGCTGGTCACTGAATACAGCCACCGCGCGGATATCATCCGTGGCGGCAAAGTCACCCAAGTCGACACCTTAGATGAGTTAGAAACGATCGACGTAGACGGGCTCGGCGAGATGGAGGCGTTTACGACATCGGGCGGCGCATCCACCGCGCCATTCACCCATGAGGGCAAGATCGATTCCTATGAGTACAAGACGATTCGATTTCCGGGTCACTGCGAGCGGATGAGGATCTTCCGGGATTTCGGTTTCTGGGATTCCGACGCAGTCAAAACTCGAAGCGGAGAAGCGGTGCCTATCGAGCTGTTCCACAAACTCATGGGTCAAGCCCTGAGAGACCCAAATGATAAGGATCAAGTCATCGTGCGTGGTGTCGGGACGAGCCCAAGCGGATTTATCCAGATCGACATTCACGAAAAGCATGACGACGCAACTGGATTCACCGCAATGGAACGGCTCACCGGATTTTCCACCGCGACATACGCCAAACACCTTGCCGAAGGAGGGTGCGCGCCGGGTTGCCATCGTTACGAGACGGCCATGTCCGGGACGAAATTCGTGGAAGAGATCCAAAAGCGTGGAATCACGCTGAAGATCCAAAACTCCGTGCCTCAGCCAGCCTAGTCCATGTTCATCACTTTCGAGGGGCCTGAAGGAGCCGGCAAAACAACGGCGATCTCGTTGATTGCCGATCGCCTGCGTGATCGCGGTGATTCAGTCGTGGTCACACGGGAGCCGGGTTCAGGCGCCTTCGGAGCCCGCATTCGAGAGTTGCTCCTCCATAGCGAGGCCATGACGCCAGAAGCCGAACTCTTTCTCTTTCTGGCTGACCGGGCCAACCATGTCAAGACCATCATCCTTCCTGCGCTGGACCGCGGGGAAACCGTCCTCTGCGATCGATTTTCTGATTCGACCATTGTCTACCAGGCGATAGTCAGGGGGCTGAACCGGGACTTCGTTTATGCGGCAAATGAGCTTGCGACGGGCGGCCTCGTGCCTGAGAAGACATTCTTGCTCGACCTGCCGCCCGAGGTTGGGCTTGACCGAATCAAGAATAAAGACCGTATCGATGCGCTCCCCATTGAGTTCCACCGCAAAGTTCGGGATGGATTCTTGCGGCTTGCCGCCGAAGATCCTGCTCGGTGGCAAGTCATCGACGCCACTAAAGAAACGGAAGCGATTCAGGAATCGTTCTTCCAATGGTTGGATAACGATCGGGCCGGGCAACAAGCGTTCGAGTTCAGTTCGTAATAGTTAAGCAATGTGGCGAACGGCATTTGCCCAGTAGTTTTGCTTGTGCGTCGCCATAATAACCTTTAGAGAAACTTGATGCTGACTTTTCTGCTGCTCACCCAGGGTCCCTCGCCCGACGCAATTTTGAAACGCGTGGACGATTATCTTGCCAAGACCGATTCCTTTTCAGTGGTGGTCCAATCCAAGTTCCAAAATCGAGCCTTGGCGACCAGCACACTCCGAATCGATCGGCCGAATCGACTTCGAATCGACGCCAAATTCGCCGCGACGCAGTCACGGTTTATTC
>JAFAFM010000099.1 GCA_023423495.1 Armatimonadota bacterium | reverse complement strand
GTCGATATTTGCGGCGACGGCCCGCTCCTTCGAGGGGTCCCGGTCTTCCGGCCGGGCTAGCTCTGTGCGGCGCGGCAGTACCTTCGTTATTCTATTTTTCAAGAGGTCGATTTCGACCTCATCGCCGACAACCGGCCTGATTTCTCGGCTCAATTGCATCGGCTTCACCTCCATGTTTTGTCTCACGTGACAAAGGGTCGCTTCCACCCGAACCACGGTGCCGACGACGTCGCTTGTGCTGCAGATCAGCTTGTAAACGAAGTCCTCGATCGTGCCAACGGGCTTCTTTGAGTTTCGTTGGGCGACTTGCCGCGCCTCTGAGGCTTGCCGCATGGTGTCTCGTCGTTCTCGGTCCGTCATTTTGCCCAGACGGACCTTCAGGGCCTGTTTTTGTTGAGTATTCAACGCTGGTATCCGAATCCTTTTGAAGGTCAGGCAGGCGTATTCGCGCCTGAATGGGAAAAGGAAACGCCGCCCTTCGGGTTCGGGCGGAAGCCAGCAGTTAGGGGGCTAGCAGGCCCAACCGAAGAGGGCGTATACGGCGGTGGCTGGCGTGCTCATTTTGCTTAGCATGGACAATTTTCTCCTCTTCGTTGTGTCGTCACCCGTTGTGGGTGCGAGGGAGAATTGTAGCACAATCGCGTGGGAGTGTTGTCAAGGGCACAAAAGAAATTCCCTTACAAAACTTTCGCCCGTCGAGGCGAGATCAGGTCGAACGCGACGGCAATCACAGCCAAATCCGTATTGGATTCACCGGTTCGGTACGCCGGTCCCAGTCACTTTTGCATTCGCTGAAGCTACTGTTTCAGGATGGGACCTCGGTCCTCCGAATCCAACCAAGTCTCGATCACGCGGCGAGCCGCATTTCGTCCTCCGGTGGCGAGTACAAGCTCGAGCCCGATGGAGTCGCTGACGAACGGCAGGTCTCCGGCAAAGACGTTGGCCTCCAGACTGATGGGGTCGCACAGCCGGTCGATCCATTTCAACCCCACGTCCTCGATAAGCCCGCCAATCTGGGACAGCGAAGAATCGAACTCCAGATTCCACAAAATCTTTCTAGGCGGCATCAGGAATTGCCCGATATTGGCCTTGGCCACGAATGGCGGAACCATGGAGTAGCTGCTAGAGATTTTGGCGCGAAGCTCTCGGAGGGGTTCGAAGCTCACCAGCACTTCCACGGAAACGGGGCAATAGAACCCAGGTATGGCCGTGCAGGGGACGTGAAAGAGGATCTCATCGAACCAGGCGTCCCGTTGACGCTTCAGCAAGGGTTGGCCGGCATTGGCGAACAAGTGGAAGTCCTCATCCTCCAACTTTCCCGCCACGAAATAGGCGGCGCGATCGAGTCGTTCCGAGGGATCCAGCTTGCTCTCGCCGCCGAGTTGACGCACAAGCTTGGGGACCTGCGGCACGTGCCGCCACAACGATTCCCAGTCGCTTTCGTTGGCTGCTTCCAGTCGCTCGGGCGCAGAATCCACGACCTATTATCCGCCGGATTCCATCGGCATTGGTGGTGGCCCGACTGTAGGAGCGGGATTTGCGGGGCGGCTCTTCCAAATGATCCCTGTCACCCCTTGGGTTTCCACGACCTCTGTGCCAACGGTTGCGGCCCCACCCGGCAACCCTTGAGCGGCCGACATGCTGACCGCAATCCCGCCGATTGGGGCGACCTTCTGCATGTGCGCCGCGATGTCGATCTCGTGGGCGAAGTTCAGCGAGGCGATGTCACCAGGTTTGGGCGTCACCACGCTTCCCGAATGGATGCCAATCCGAAGGGCGATGGGGACTCCTGTCTTGTTGCCGTAGGTGTTCAACTCGATTAGTTCCGCCAACATATTTTTCGCCGCCGCAAAGGAAGGGAGTGAGCTGTCGAAGGCGCAAATAATGCCGTCGCCGGCGGTTGAGTGCACGCGGCCGCCGTACTTTCGGGCAACCCGATCGATGAATTGGTGGTACTCGTTAAAGGTGTATTCGATGCTGAGGGGGTCGCACCGTTCCTTCATCCGGGTGGAGCCCACCACGTCCACGCTCAAAAAGGTGACCGACTGCTCGCCCGCATTCAGCTTGCTCTGCAGTTCAACGAGTTGCTTGAGAAGGTCTTGACGCTCCTTGACCGGATCTTTCAGCCCGAGCCACTTACGGTTCTTGCTGACGATCATGTTGACCACCATGCTTCCGAGCGCTCCGAAGATGGTAATGGGAATGATCAGCGCGGCGTCGATGGAACCCCGGACAGAGAAAAGAGCCTGAAAAACGGTAGCGGCGATAAAGCCCAGTCCCGTTATAAGAGCGCCCGTTATCGCAGCAGATCGTGCATCTTTTGCAACACCGACCAGGTACACGGACAGGGTCGCAGCGACAATCTGAATCACTCCCATGAAGCCGTGGAAGGATGAGATAAGGACGCTGCTCAGAGTGCCCGCCAAGGCAAAGACGATCCCAAAGGCAACTCCAACGACGTTCCGTCGGACTTCGGGATCAAGGCCGAGATACTCCGTACGGAGTCGATGCAGGAAGCCGCGCTTCTTTTCCTCTGGGCGAAGGCGAATGGCCAGTCGGACATATTCGAGAGGAGCCCCGGTTGCTTCCGACACGGCCTGGATCGCGGACTCGTCCAGTTCACCCCCGTTGGAAGCACGCAACCTCTCGGCGAGCTCTAGCATCTGCTGAACCCCATCGTCGGTCATGCCCACAGCTACCGCTTCTTGCCGGTGTTCCTGAATCAAGTCTTTCTCTGAACCCGTAAGAATTCTACTTTAGGCCGATGCAGGTAGTTGCGCTCATTCTTCAAGTAACAGCCTATACTTTGCCATGCCTTACGCGCACAGGGTCGCCGGCTCAATTGACCTGAATAGGATCGACTCGAAAGTGGATGCGGGATTGTTAAAGGAACAAGGTCAGGAAAAGACCTTGGCATTCGGTGCCGAGCTGGACGAGCTTCAGGAACTGTTGTACGCCGCTGGGACGCATGGGTTGTTAGTGGTGCTCCAGGGTCGAGATACGGCGGGCAAAGATGGAACGTTGCGTGGGCTGAGTCGCTTTGTTGACATCCAAGGTGTCCACACAGTGGGATTTAAAGTGCCAACTCCTTTGGAGCTTTCTCATGATTTCCTCTGGCGTGTGCATCCGCACGTGCCCGCCAAAGGACAAATTTCCTTTTTCAATCGAAGCCATTACGAAGACGTGCTCGTGGTGAGAGTGCACAACCTCGCCCCTGAAGAAGTCTGGAAGCGACGATATGAAAGGATTAACGAATTCGAGAAACTCTTGATCGACAGCAACACGATCATCGTAAAGTTCTGTCTGCATATCTCGAAGGAAGAACAGGAAGGGCGCTTGTTGGAGCGCGAGAAAGAGGTCACTAAAGCTTGGAAATTGAGCGCTGGAGATTGGAAGGAGCGCGAATTCTGGGATGACTACACAAAGGCTTACAACGATGCCCTCACCAAGTGCAACTCGGACCGAGCGCCGTGGTATGTCATTCCGTCAGACCGAAAATGGTTTCGAGACCTGGCGGTCACCGAGACGCTAGTGGAAACTTTAAGACCCTACAAGGCTCAGTGGATGGCCAAACTAGAGGCAATCGGAGAGGAAGCAAAAACCGAGCTGGAAGCATTTCGGAAAGATATCCAATAGCCCGAAGCCGACCCTGCCCAACCGGTAAACTAACGCCTTCATGAAAGTCGCTGTTCTTCCGCTGATGCCTACCCAAGGCACGCCCGCATTTCTCGGACGCCAAATCTCGAATTTTGCCAGCGAGCAGATTCGCCTGGCGACCGACGCTGAAGTAAACAGCGTGAGCTACCTGACTCAGGTCAACGAGGAAGACGGCACCAAAGTTGGGTTTATCAACTTTGCGGACATGAAGCTCGACGCCGCGCAGATCAAGGAACTGTTCGAGCAGTCGGGCGTGGATGTCCTGGTGGAGGGCAACGTGGCCGCCAACGAAAGCGGTTTCGACCTGGATGTCCGCTTCCACCACAACGGCGAAGACGGAGCACGTCGGTCTGAGAATTGGAAAGTCTCCCGCAATGAGATCTTTCAAGTACTGCATCGGCTCATTAAAGCGATCGCCGAAGAAGCTCAAATCGAATTGCCGGCCGACATGGCAGGCGAAACACTACCGTTCGGCACGGACAACGCCGACGCTTTCCTTAAGTTTCTGGAAGGATTCGACGCGTTTCACTATGTGCAGCAGGCCCAAGGCCGCGTGGTGAGCGAGTTCTCCCCTGAAGCCGCCTTTGCCAATCTCGAGGAAGCCATGAAGTTGGACGGGGATTTCTTGGGACCATACGAAGTGCTTACCGAGTTGGCCCGAGCCTGCACGGCGGCCCGGATCGGCAACTACGACTTGATCAACGGCGTGTTGGAGCGCGCGCAAGCCGCTGAACCGGACGAATTCAAGGCTTACTTCGTCCAGGGTGAATTGAATCAAGCCGTCAACAATTCTGCCGGTGCTGCGGACTCTTATGAGAAGGCGGTCAATGCCCGAGATCGCATGCACAAGCAGCGCGTGGATGATGGCGAAGAAGACGAGAACTACGATTCGGACATGGCGGCTCTCTACCACCGTGTGGGTCTAGCTCAGCTTCAAGCTGGGATGCCCGTGAATGCGGAGCGGAACTTCCGCAAAGCTCTGGAGCTAGAAGGCGATCAACCGCAGAGCGCCGACATGTTGAGCATGGTGCTACAGCAGACTGGTCGAGAGCACGAAATCGTGCCGCTGTGGAAGGACATTCTTGAGAAGAATCCGCAGAGTGCTGAAGCCCACGTGAAGCATGCGGTGACGCTCATGCAGGTGGGTCGCGAGGAAGAAGGCACAAAAGCCTTCGAGCACGCTCTGGAGTCGGTGGAGAACAACGCGATTGTCAAGCGGTTCTACGCGCCCATCCTTGCCAACAAGGGCGACCTCGATCGGGCGATGGACTTCTTCGAAGACGCGCTGGATGACAATCCGACCGATGTGCAGCTATTGCTGCAATATGCGGAGACCCTCAAGATGGCGGACCGCCATTTCGAGATTCCCAAAGTTCTGCGAGACGTGCTCAACTGCAACCCGGATCAGGACACTCGGGCCAATACGCTCGCCTGGCTTATCGAACTGGAGCAGCCAAAGCGTGCTGAGTCTGTTGAATCCGCTAGAACCAAGATGGAAGCGGAGGACTTTGAGGGAGCTGTGCGTGAGCTCAAGCCAATGCGCAACTGGCTGGCCGACTACTGGAAGATGTGGGCACTGCTGAGCGCGGCGCATAACAAACTCAACCAGGCGGAAGAAGCAGAAGACGCAGCCCGTCGGCTTGTGGAGCTGTTCCCCGGTTGCGAACCCGCTTATGGCGAATTGAACGCGGCGCTCAGCGCACAGGGCAAGAATGACGAAGCCTATCATGTGATGCGGTACGCCTTTCAGAACTTGCCTCAGTCGCTGGGCGTGTTTTTGAACCTCGGCCTGGCCGCGAAGCGTGCAGGACATGAGGACGAGGCCCGGAACATCGCTCGTCAGGTGCGCGAGGCACTTGGAGCGGGTGAGCAAATTCAGGAATTGGAGCCGGTTTTGGCGGAAATCGAACGGTAGCCGTTTGGAGGATCTAAGGGTTGAGTGCCGAAAACCGACATGCCTTGATCCTTGGATTGATTTTGCTCTCTTGTGTATGCTGGGTTCCGGTCGGCTCCTGCCTCAGAATGCCCGAGCCGGAATCGACTGCAAAGCAGTTTAAAATTGGCAGCAAAATTCGGGACTTGCGGTCCCAATTGCGTGACTGGGTGCCTAGTAAGGTGGAGGTGGATGGCACCGTATCGAATACTGGTATCGACGCCTTGCCACCTAGATTTAGCGGAACAATTCTTTTATATCACTATAGTTGGGTCATTCCGGACGACGTCAAGCCTTCGTTTGTGATCGAACTTCGTTACGAAAATGGCAAGCTAACCCATTTGGATTACGGCATACTCCCGGGTTAGGGCTTGTTCTGCCCCGATAGCAATTCCGGGAAGCGAATAGTAAACGGGAGAAGACATGTCGATCGAATCTACTCTCCTAAAGGTTGAAGAGGAACTCAGCGAAGGCAAGCTCGGGATCGCGCGAGACCGGCTGCATGGACTCGTCGCCTCATATCCAGAAGACCTTTCCCTACGATCGCGCTTGGCGGAGGTCTACCTCAAACTCGGGTACCCGGTTGAAGCCGGGCGATGGTGGTTTCTAGTTGAAAAGTTGACGCCAGAGCAGGAATCAGCGGTAAGAGACTTCGTCCTATCCTACGGGGGCAATGAGGCATTGATCTTGCGGAAGCTCCGCTTAAAAGTAATCCCGCAGGATGGCTTCGCTCATAAACGAATTGAAGAATTAATGGCGGCAGCGCGAGCGAAGGGCCAGACAATTCCTAGGATTAGCGAGCCGCCCTTGGTGCAAAAGTCTTCTCATTGGGCGATAACCGGTTGCATGGCGGTCGCTATTGTTTGTGTGGTCTTGATGTTGATTGGATTGTCAACCGTTTTCAAGGCGCTCTTTCCGTAAAAATCTGCTTCGCGCCCCTTACTTTTCCTCTGCCTCCGGCCAAACAACCCATGCACGGGTAACTTGACGTCCGCTGGCCGTGAAACCCTCGCGAACATTTTTTTGCTGACGCCATACACGATATTCGAAGTTTGCTGGAGTTCCACTGATTTGCACGTACGAATCTTCGAAACTGTAAGACAAGACTTTGCCCCATTTCCGGTCGCGCTCTCTCATAAACTCGATCACTTCCGGAGTTGCGATTGCAGCCATCGAGTCAAAATCTCGCTTTCCAGCCAGCTTAAGCGCTTGATCCACTGCATACCACCCATCTTTGCGGCCGCGCTCCATGCAAGACGCCCAGGGAAAGGCAAGCGACAACGCTACAAGTCCAGTTAACACGAGCGCATAAACTTGCCAGCCTCGTAAAACGCATTTTCTCTTCCCGCTTTCTTGGGTCACCGGTGGGATGCTACCCAGCATGGAGGAAGGAGTAAGCAAAGCAAAAAAAGGCCAAGATGGTGATTCTTGGCCCCCTAAATTTGAAGTTGAAGTTTAGCGCTCGACTTCGCCCTGCAAGCCTCGCCGGACGACGAGGAATTTGATGCGCTCCGGCTTGAACCGTTCGCGCAACACGTCGACTGCTTTGTGCACTTTGACGGTGCCGCCGCAGTAGAACAGATCCACCGCCGCATAGCCATGCTCCGGCCACGTGTGGATCGTGTAATGAGACTCCTGGATGATCACCGCTCCCGAGACGCCGTAGGGCTTGAACTCGTGGAACGATTGAGCGACGACGGTGGCCTCACTCTCGGTGGCGGCGTCGTTCATAGCGACACCGACCGATTTCTCCAGTTCGAGCGATTGTTTGTCACAACCGAAAAGCTCGACCAAGAGATGGGAACCGAGCGAAGGCTCTTCGTCGAGGCCGAAAGGAAGTCCAGTCTCATCCTTGCCGAGCCAGAGTCCAAAAGATTCTGGATCATCGCATTTGATGAGCGTCCAACCCTCGTCCTTGGTGACGATGGGCGCGGCTACAGCATCACTTTTAAGCGATTTGCCCGAAAGCAGACGACGGAGCCAAGAAAAACGAGAGGATGCAGCCGGAACTGCAATCGCGGCGCCCATCACCGAAGCGGCGAGAGCGGAGCTAACAAGGATGAAAGTGTTTGCCAATCACATAGACCTCACATGAATTACCGTGCGCAGACATCCCGTTGGAACGGGGACGCGAGAAACCCGACGATCAGATAGGCCCGACATTGAACTATGGGAATAGGCTGCAGATTGGCTGCTTCCAGTTTCGACTTTGTATTGCGTCTCCCAGTTGTTCATCTATTTGTCAGGCGAGGATCTCTCCTGGGGTAGTTTGAGGGCTACCCAAGCCGCCTCACGGTCATTTCCGTGACGCAAGGCGCATGATACCAGACCCCAGAATTCAAGTCAATGTTTTGCGACTCAGTCCCAAGGGGTCCTTTTCCTTACGAAATCTTCGGCTACTGCAGTGCAAACCTTTACATAACCGAGCGGCCGTTATTCGATACTATCGATGGATCCATCGCTAAGCTTAACAATCCGGTTAGCGCGTTCGAGCATCGACGGGTCGTGGGTCACCATTACCAAGGATCCGGCTCCCCGATTCTCGTCGAGCAGGTTGACCACCTGAATCCCATTTACATGGTCAAGCGCAGCCGTAGGTTCGTCGGCAAAGATGACTCTGGGCGAACCTAAAAGCGCACGGGCGACGCACACGCGCTGGCGCTCCCCACCGCTGAGTTCATGCGGCAGTCGGTGAGATTTGCCCGCAATTCCCAACTTCTGCAGCAGTTCGGAAGCTTCTTCTTTAAGGACCTGCCCGGGGACCGCTACCAACACATTTTCCAAAGCGGTGAGATATCCCAGGAGAAAGGGCTGTTGAAAAACAAATCCAAATTCCTTCAAACGCACCCGGGACCGTTTGTCGTCCGGCATGCTAGACAGCTCAACTCCATCC
>JAFAFM010000075.1 GCA_023423495.1 Armatimonadota bacterium | reverse complement strand
GTCCTTCGGGAAGCTCAATACACGGTTGAGCCTGGAGCACCAGTCGGGCGTCGGACCTGTGACCGTAGAAAACGTGACCCGCCAAGGAGATTTATCCCTAAACGCTATTAGGTTTTCTGGGGACTACTCAACCTTGAGTGGATGGTTTTTCGGTGCCCGTGCGAGTTTGAGCCAAACGGAAACATTGGGCAAGTCTGGTACCGGCAACGATTTGACCCTTTCCACCAGCTATCGCCCGGCGACCGGCCCGTTGGATGTCGAAGCCGTCTTTAGCCAGTCGAACAGCGGCTCACTGGCAACACTTGGAACATTCCAAAACGGGACAGGTATCGGATATGGCGGTAATGGCTTTAGTTCGGGGAGTCTATTGAACGGCTTCAGTAATGGAGCAAGCGACTACCGGTTCCTGCAGGTCACGCCGAACTACAAGCTCAGCAACAAGGCGACCTTGAATGGTCGGTTCTATCAAGCCCGATCATCTGGCATATATAACTCAAATTCGGATACAAGCTCCTATGGCTTGGGCCTCACTTGGGATTTGGGTAACAACACGTTGCTGACCACGAGCTTTGACCGGACTTCCACGCGCTTCTTGGAAGTCGATTCAAAATCCGATTCCCTAGCGTTCGACGCCGCAGTCATGGGGAGCCCCAAAGGTCCGTGGTCTTACCGCCTGGGCATGAATTCCCTGATTTCGGGCAACACGTCTGAATTCTCTCAGGACAGTTTTGGATTCGACGGTTATCTCCGCTATCGCATCAATCGGATGTCCAATGCAGGAGTTCAGTTTGCGCTTGGCCGCACATCCGGTTATTTGCCTCAGTCCGATAACTTCTTCGGCGCCTTCTACGAGCACCAGCTCTACCAAAACGTATCGCTTATTGGCAGCTACAAGATCCGGCGGGTTTCCAACCTGGACACCTCGTTTGCCAGCGGCGCATATCGATCGAGCGGCTTCGATTTAGAGTTGAACTTCAACTTCGGAGGCTAACTCCTCGATCAGGTGGCGGTTTTTTGTATAGAATGGACCCATGGCGTCGAGTCCGGACCCGAAACCTGAAATCGGTCCGCCCGAGCCACCGCCACCAATAGAGGTCCAGTTCGAAGACGGCTTTACTTTGAAGTCGATGATCGGCGCAATCTTTATCGCGCTGTTCATGCTTCCTGGTGGCCTCTACCTTGGATTGGTCGCCGGCCAAGGCGTTGGCGACGCCGCAGAGTGGGTGACGATCGTGCTTTTTGCGGAGGTTGCCCGCCGAAGCTTCCAGCCTCTTCGCAAGCAGGAGATCTACATCCTGTTTTACATCGCCTCATCGCTCACTTCGGCGATTGCGTTAGAGCGAGGTCTGGGCGGCGGACCCTTCGCCAAGTTGATATGGGAGGCCTACTTTGCCACCTCTCCTGCGGCGGCGCCGTTCGCGGAGCAGATACCGACATGGGCGGTTCCGAGCGCCAACAGCCCCGCAGTGTTTCAGCGTGAGTTATGGCACGCGGACTGGTTCATACCAATCGTCATATTGGTCGCTCTCGAGTTCTGCAATCGGCTCAGTTGGATGGGAATGGGTTACACCCTTTTCCGGATTACGAGCGATGTTGAAAAGCTTCCTTTTCCGTACGCACCGGTTGCCGCTTCAGGGGCAACGGCGCTCTCGGAAGCTGGCACCGAGAGTTGGAGGTGGAGCATCTTCTCGACCGGAACGGTCGTGGGCTTGCTGTTCGGCTTGGTTTATGTTGGGTTGCCAGTGGTGACCGGAACGCTGTTTGGCGAACCTTTGGTTATCTTCCCGATCCCCTTCAAGGACTACACCAACACAGTTCAAACTTTCTTGCCCGCCGCCGTCGTGGGCATTTCCTTTAGCCTCGGCAACGTTCTTATGGGCTTTGTCCTCCCATTCGAGATTGTAGCGGGATCGTGCGCGGCAAGTTTGCTCGCAATGGTCGTGATGAACCCCATCTTGTATAATTCCGGGCTTCTGCCCCACTACAAGCTGGGCAGCGATGCAATCAACACGAAGCTCGCGGCCGACATGGATTTTTGGCTCTCGATCGGGATTGGCGTCAACATCGCCATTGCGGTCATCGGGTTTTCGTTGGTGTTTAAGGCGATCAGCGAGGCACGAAGATTTCGCCAAGAGCGACGCATTAGCCTTGCTCCACCTCCCGGGCGAGGTGACGTCTCGTTATGGATTTCCATTAGTGCATGGCTGTTCTCGGTTGTATTTGCGGTCCTCCTTTGCCACTTGCTGGTCCCACGCTTCCCCTTGTGGATACTCGTGTTCTTCGGTTTCTTTTGGAGTCCCCTGAACAGCTACATTTCGGCACGCATGATCGGCCTTACTGGCCGGGGCGTGGGTTTTCCATATATTCGGGAAGCAAGCATCGTGGCATCGGGTTACCAGCGGGTGGATGTGTGGTATGCCCCGATCCCGCTGGCTGACCACGGTTGGGCTGCACAACGATTCCGAGAGGTGGAGCTCACCGGCACGAGGTTTTCCAGCATCCTCAAAGCTGAGGCTTTCACGTTTCCCGTCGTACTGCTGGCGAGCTTTTTCTTCTGGGCTTTCTTCTGGAACTCCAACCCCGTCCCCAGCGGGCAATTTCCCTACATCCAGAGGTTTTGGCCCCCACAGGCGACGATGCAAGCGGTCATTATGCGGATCAACGATCCATCCGTGACCGGCGAGAACTGGTTTGCACAAGCCATCAAGCCACTCTACATGGCCTATGGCGCCGCGGGGGGACTGGCCATCTACGGATTGTTTGCCGCCCTGAAGATTCCCCTCCTGACTTTCTATGGCTTTGCCGGAGGTTTGGGTCTATTTCCTGCCAACACGGTGCCCCAACTGCTGGGGGCGATCATGGGCCGAAAATACTTCGCGAAACGGTATGGGCCTGAAAACTGGGGACGCTACGCGCCCGTCCTGTTCGCGGGCTTTGCGTGCGGTACGGGTTTGGTGTCGATGGCCTGTATCGCTTTGGCTCTCATTGCCAAAGCTGTTGCCAAGTTGCCCTACTAATTTCCGACCGGCGTGGCGTGGAGCTTGAACTCCAGCCGGACTTCATAAGCGCGCGGCCAAGGTAGGAAGATCTTGATATCCGAAATTTCCGTAAGTTGGTATTGCTGGTTGCCGGCATAAAACTTCCGACCCTTGAAGTCCTGGGTGAAGTAGTGGTCCAGGTGAGAACGCATGTCCAGGGTGACAAACTCGTTCACCTCTTCAAACGCAGAGCCGTAGGTTTCTTCCCGGCTGGCTCTTGGGTTTGCGTCGATGATGCCGTAAGCTTGCGGCCGCGTAATCTTGTGATAGGCGTAGTCGTTGACAAATCGGTGGAGGAGGAATTCACGTTGCGCCAATTCTCTCGAAAGCGGATCGACCTTTGATCGGCGTGCCAATAGGTAAATATTCGCCGCTGGAATCGTCGTGCCGATGGTGTTCCCCGCCGTATTCCACCCGGCGAAAGAGAGCAGCTTGAACATTCGATCCCCTTGGTTCAAAGTTGCAAAGAGTTCCGCGTCTGAAGTGCCGTCTTTGCCAATGTTGATGTCCGCCACAGCGACTGGAAAACCTTGGTCGATCTCTTGAGTGAGCGCCTGTTGGAATTGGGCAAACTGCTCGGGGCGACGATCGGGCACGTTCAGATACAGCGTGTAGTCGTAATCTTCATCGCCCGTTGCGATCTTCGCCCCGCTGGACAAGATTTGGTCTTTCAGGCTCGTTTGAATCTGTTTGGACTCGTAGTTTGCGATCTTGGTCCTCTGGGCGGGGTCCGAATACACGATGCGGAGCTTTGGCATCCAACCAGCCCTTCGCAGGAGAGCCCGGCTGAGGGAGATGCTTCCAAGCTGGTCGATCCCTTCGCAAAAATAGATGCTGCCATTGACGTACAAGTTAGTCGCCAACTTCCTTAATCGCTCCGTTTCCGGAATGTGAGGGCCGTACGCCTTGGCGTCATCCTGACCAAAGATGAGATAGTCGAACTGCTTACGCGCAATCATCTTGATCATTTCGCGGCTGAATTCCAGGTTTCGGGCCCGAGCCTCCTCGTATTTGAGAATCTCATACGCAGGGATCTTCGAGACCAGGTTGTCGATGCGCTTCTTCAGATCCGGAGTCGGCTGTCGCCGATATTGGTCTTTCAACTCGGCGTAACGCGATAGCTGAAGACGCCATGCGGCAGTTGCCCGAGTTGCGGTTGGAGCTAGCCGCATGATGGAGGAAAACAAGTAAAACTTTGTTCGCGGAAACTTGGCCCGAATTTTGGCCAGTTGGCGGAGCCGCTTGGTCGCTTCCTCGAGTGGCGTGTCGCTGGTCCGACTCGCAATCAGACCTCCGTAGGCGATCATGTCGGTATTGACAATCACGGCGGGCACGTCGTCGTAAGTCTGCTGTTCGAGCCAAGCGAGAATCTGTTCCGGGTTCCCCGGTTGTACGAAGCGGCCGAGCGTTTCGTAGGGCGGCATGATCACCTGGATGTCCGCCATCGCACCGATCATCTGTGCAAATTGGCCAGCCGCCGGACGGTTATCGAGGGGAATGAGAAACACCCTTTCGGCATGCGCAGCAACAGAAATGCAACACAGCGCGAGGGCCGCGAGGATTCTCATGAAGTGTTAAAGATACCCGCTGTTTGCGTAGACTTGAACCACATATGCACGACCGAAATGCCGCTTTTCAACTCCTGACCGAGCACACGGAATCCGACTCCCTGCGACGACATTGTCTGTGTGTCGAAACGGCCATGAAATGGTATGCGCGCAAGCTTGGCAAGGATGAGGAAAAGTGGGGCATCACTGGACTTCTGCATGACTTTGACTACGAAGCCCATCCTAACGAGCACCCTAGTTGGGGAATGAAATTGCTGGAAGAGCAAGACTGGGACGCTGAGATCATCCGCGCGATCGGATCACATGCGAACTACACGGGCATTTCTCGAGATTCGCTAATGGAGAAGTACCTGTATGCCTGCGATGAACTCAGCGGATTTATCACGGCCGTTACCTATGTGCGGCCAAGCAAGTCTGTGCACGAGGTCGAGGTCAAGAGTGTGGTCAAGAAACTTAAAACACCCGCGTTCGCGGCGGGTGTGCATCGGGACGAGGTTATCGAGGGAGCCGAGGGAATAGGTTTGCCTCTGGAAGAACACATCGAGAACTTAATCGAGGCGTTTCGGGGCAATGCCGTCGAACTCGGTTTGGAAGGTGTCAGCTAGGCCGCCAGGTGGATGTTTCCGCGTCGATCCCGGACGATGGTCTCCAAGTAAACATGCCGCCGAGCTTCCTCCACGGTCGTCTCGCCATTGAGCACCATCATCATTGCGGCGTGTTGCATAGGCTTATAGCCCGAAGCGACGGCGGCTTCCTTGATTTGCTCGAGCGTCTGCCGAGCGGCAATGGCTTCGGAGACCGCGCCCATGACGGGCATTAGCTCGTGGACGGCCGTCCTGCCCTTGTAGCCGGATCCTCCGCACTTCGGACATCCGACCGACTGCGCTAGATCGATCTTGCCAGGCAATTCCTCGCGAAGCTCCGGCATGTAGGTGTAGAGCGCATCCATTTCGTAATCGGTGGCTTCCCGCATATCTTTGCAGTGCGGGCACAGTCGCCGCAAAAGTCGTTGGGAGAGGACACCGATGAGCGATGTGCTCAGCAAAAACGGATCGGCTTCCATATCGAAGAGCCGCGGGATCGCACTGGGCGCATCATTACAGTGCAAGGTACTCAACACCAGGTGGCCAGT
>JAFAFM010000328.1 GCA_023423495.1 Armatimonadota bacterium | reverse complement strand
GAAGTAGATTGCGGACAGTTACCTTCGATTTATCATTCTGGCCGAACTCGGGAATCACTTCGGCGACCGGCTGATCGAAGTCGAGCTTGCCTTCGTCGTAAAGCAGCATCGCTCCAGTGGTCGTGCCCACAACTTTGCTGACAGACGCAAGATCCCAGACGGTGTCGAGCGCGGTTTCGTTGGATTCAGGACAGTAGGTGTGGCGGCCCTGTGCACGCCGATGGAGGACTTTGGATTTGTTACCCACCACATAGGTGGCTCCAGGGAAAACTCCTTCCTTGATTGCCTCTGCAACAAGGTCGTCGACCGGCTTGAAATCCATTTGCCTAGTCTATATCCACGGGGGCAACTTTAAGGTCCTGTTTGTTCATGGGTATGAAGAACAGCATGAGCATGCCGGGGATGGTGCAAAGGCAGACGGCAAAGAAGAATTGGTAGTAAGCGTTGGAGTTGGGCGCTGAAGCTGGTCCAGCAAACGCCATCTGCAGGTAACCGCTGGTAATCCCTGCAATCTGAGCGCCAAGCGCCATCAGACCGGTGGAGATCGCGTAGTGCGACGTTTGCATCTTGGAACCCTGAGCCAAGAACATGAGATAAACCATGTACGCGCTGAAGCCAAATCCATATCCGAACTGGTCCACGACTATGACCTGTCCAACGGGATCGCGAAGAGCTTCGAAGAGCAGCAGGAACAGATTGTAAATTTGGGACGGGATGTTGGCTACGAAATCCCAGACGGCCATCAACGCTCCTGAAGATGGGTCGCCCACATTGATATGCGCCCAAGGCAGAGTGTCTGTAGCAATCTTCTCACTTAGCGGGCTCGTGGGCTTTGAATTCGCCAGCCACAGATAGAAGAGATTGGGAATGTTCAGGGCCAGCACCATCGGCCAGATGCATTTCTTGATTCCGTACTTGGAGATTAGCCATCCGCCAAGCAGTCCACCTACCGTCAGGCCCAACACGCCGACAGTGCCCGTTATCACGCCGACGGCCTCGGTGGCGACTCCAAGTCCGCCCTTGTTTGCAGGATCGAGGAGGAACGGAGAGGACATTTTTGAGATCATCGATTCGCCGAATCGATAGAAAAGGATGAATCCGAGAATCGCCCAGATCTTGTGCTCCCCGAAATACTCTCGGGCGGCGGGCCCCATTCCGGTTCGCCGGAAGAGTTCGCGGGTGGACAGATAGGCAGCGGCGATGATCAGCAGCGAAAGCGTCAGCTGTGCCGCATAGGGAAGGCTGACATCCTGGCTAAAGAATGGGCTGGGCCGGGACGTTCCGGCTTTGATTGCGGCCTCGTCTTGGACGTTCGTGCCGAGGACGGTTGCTTCCTCCTGGATTCGGCTTTGCTCCACAAACTCCATGTGATTGGGCGAGGTAGGCAAGAAGAGCGGAGTGAGCTCCACCGACTTCGTGAAGAGAGGCTTCGGAAGAACGGCATTTAGGCTTGCTGCACCAATGACGATGAGCCGGCCGATCAAGAAGAGTGCCGCCATCATCAGGAGGATTTGGCCGAAGCTTCGGGCGATCCTCGGGATGTCCACGCTTTGCTGGGGGACGTCTGTCACGGGTTTCGGATACGCCCACAGACCGTACAAGTAGAAAATTAGGTAAGCCCCAGCGCCGACGAGCAGGGCAATCGTCCAGGTTTGGGGAATCGGCATTCCGACTTTTTCAAACCGTCCGGCAATGACAACCAGGACGCCGGTGGTGAAGATGGTGGCAAGACGGAAAGACGCCGAACGAATGCCAACAAAGAACGCCTGCGCCTTCTCCTTGAGGGCGAGCAGGTAGAAGCCGTCAGCGGCGATGTCGTGGGTTGCGCTGAAAAAGGCGATGGTGAACATCAAACCAAGCGAGATGGGGAGGAACGCGCCGGCCTGCATACTTAGCGCCAAGGCACCCAGCAAAGCGATGATGGCGGCTTGCATCACGACGATCCAACCGCGCTTCTGGCCGCTGGTATCGACCAGAGGACCCCAAAGCATCTTGGCGATCCAGGGGAAGGCGATCAGGCTCGTCCACAGGCCAATTTGGGCATTGTCCACGCCCATTTTTTTGTACATGGTGACGGACATGCTCTGGACGATCATTACGGGCAAACCCTGCATGAAGTAGAGGGAGGGGATGAACGCCCACGGGTTTCGAGCTTTCCCATCGACGGTTGGCGTCGTTCCGGTGTTGGATTCCTCGATCGGAGCTTCAGGAGACTCAACGTTTGCCATGGACCAGCCGATTATAGCGAGAACTAGGCCCGACGTAAATCAAGGCATTTTACGGATTCGTTCAACGTCGTTGCCGTAGAGCGCCCCGAGTTTCCAATCCTTCATCATTCTGGCGGTCCATTCCTTGTTGGCATCAAGCCAGGTCTGCTGCGGAATGCCCAACTCGTTGATCTTTTGGGGTTTGGCGCTGAGCAAAGCGTAGGTTTCGTAGTCGATGCCTTGGACGGGTGGATACTGGTCGAGGTCGGGGCGCATATGGTCGGGCAGTGGTTCTGGCGGCGGGCCGTTGCCCTTCATATCCGCGACCATATCCTTCACGGCTCCGAGCCACGTGCCCGGGAGTTTGGCGACCATCTTCCCAGTGTCGATCAGATCTCCGGGAAGGTTTTTTAACTGGAAATAGAGTGCGAACGGCCCGTCCGTTTCGCCCCAAATCTCACTCGCCCGCTGACGGTCCGACTCCATCTCCTGCAGCATCTGGGGTACGTCGACACTGAGGATCTTGCCGGTCGCCGGGTCGACCCATACCGGAAGCTCGACGTGATCGTAATACACCATGCCATCAGAGCAGACAATAACACCCACCCAGTTGGGCGCGTCGAACTGCACACGTTGGAGATTGCGCTCGCGTTCTTCCTGGGGGGTGAACGCAGGTCCGCCGAAGTTGACTGCGCCGGCCGGAATTTTGGAAATGGACTCCGCAGTTTCTCCAGGTTTGAGAACCTGCAGGGTAACGATGTGGGTGGAGTAGCTGTTAACCGTGAAGTTGTTTTCCGTCACGTTGGTGGCGAAAACAAACTTGTACACCTTGGG
>JAFAFM010000324.1 GCA_023423495.1 Armatimonadota bacterium | reverse complement strand
GGCCAGCATAGCGTTTAGACGTGTCGCCCGATCGCCGAGGTCACTGGTATGCTTTAGCCCTTGCCCGGGTGGTGGAACGGTAGACACAGAGGACTTAAAATCCTTTGCTCGCAAGAGCGTGCGAGTTCGAATCTCGCCCCGGGCACCAGGTCGCCTAGGTCCCTTGAATTCGCTCGGCCCGCTGGTGCATAATCACAAGGCTGTCTGGACGGTACGCATTTCTTCGTCGGCCAGCAGAGGACCGCAATGGCAAAGAAATCGGAAGCCCGAGAAATCATCCGCGTGGTGTGCACGGAAGACGGAAAGAACTACTACACCACCACCAAGAACAAGCGAAACACAACCGATCGCTTGGAGATCATGAAGTACAACCCTAACCTGCGCAAGCACACGCTGCACCGAGAGAAGAAGTAAGATGCCAAACCCAAAACGAAGATTTAGCCATCAGCGAACCGCTTTGCGACGCACAAACTACACGGCGAACCTGCCTGAGATCGAAATCAACAAGCAGGTCGGAGGGGAGCCCTACAAGCTTCGAAGTGTTGCCACGCCCGACGGCTACTATAAGGGTCGACGGCTTCCCGGCTTCAAAGACTAAGTCCGCAATCGCGGCCCGCCGATCCCTTTGAGGCTCGGCGGGCTTTTTTGTTTGAGACGACATCTTATACTGGTTTCATGTCAGTGATCTCGTCTCCAGTGAGCCGAAGGGCGAGTTTCCGCTACTATCTTCTGGGGCTGGGGATACTCCTCTCATGCGCGACACCATTTGTGGCGCCCATGATATGGAACAGCGTTAAATTCAACCGATTTGCAGCGGATGTGCGTCGAATTCCGTTGCCGCCTAATTCGCACTTAATCCTCAGCGGCGAAGAATTCGGGCTTCTATGGGGTTCCAGCAATGGATGTGCCCACCAAGTAAGGATGTTGATAGCTTCGGAACTGGATTTCGACCATGTCAGGAAGCACTATGGCAGCTTTTCTGTGAAACATCCTGATGAACAGGCTCCGGAGCGAGTCCAAGCTCGGGTTATTCCCTTTGAGGGTAGCGCCAACTTTCAAGCAAGCGGCTCCGAATTCTTGTATCCGCTCTTTCCCTCGGTTGAATACAACTGGTACCTCATCGAATTCGAAGGATGGACCGAACCTGGCATGGATTTTCGCTGCAGTTAATTTGCCGCTGGGATCAGTGGAATTGCCAGGTAATGCGCCCTCACTTCGTGGAACACTTCCGTTGAAACTACCGGCATCCGCGCCGGCGAACACGTCTTTACTTAAGGCTGGAAGCAGTAGATGATAGTCGAGCTAACCGTTGAAAACATTGCGATCATTGAAAAGGCGCAGATCGCGTTGGGGCCAGGATATACCGTTCTCACCGGCGAGACCGGAGCGGGTAAATCGCTGCTTGTCGACGCCATCGAACTTGTCCTGGGTGAGCGAGCAGATTCCGAACTCGTTCGGACTGGCGCACCAAAAGCTTCTGTTTCCGTAGTCTTCGACCTTTCCGCTCAGCCCGAACTCCTAAAGATGTGTCAGGAGCAGGGAATTCCGATTGAGGAGCAATCCCTTTTCATCCACCGTGAAGTGTTCGCGGAAGGCCGATCCCAGTGCCGGGTGGGTGGCAAGCTTATGCCCGTGGCCCAGCTCAAGCAGCTTGGCCAGCAATTGGTAGACCTTCATGGGCAGCATGCCCACCAAAGCCTGCTTAACCCCGAAACCCACGTCGCCTATTTGGATGATTGGATCGGCAAGCCTGCCCATGACCTTCTGAAGAGCGTCGCCGCGACTTACCAGAAGACCGACAACCTCCGGCAAAAGTTGGCTGCTATCAAGCAGGGTCAAAGAGACCGAGAGCACCGCTTGGACTTGTTGAAGTTTCAGGTAAATGAGATCGAGGCCGTCATGCCCAAGCCAGGTGAACTGGCCGAACTCGAAGTCTCGCTGACGCGCCTGAAGAATATGGAGAAGCTCGCTGGCGCCACCTATGGCTCACTGGCGATGTGCCAAGACCAAGACGGTTCAGCCGACGAGAAGGTGGGCGCCTCGCTCCGAATGTTGGAGGAAGCCGCGAAGCTCGACACCACTCTGGAAGACACCGTGACGCCCTTCCGCGAGGCTCTGATCAACCTCCAAGAGGGAATTCGCTCGCTTCGGGCCTACGCCGACACATTGGAATCCGACCCGAACCGATTGGATGAAGTCGCCACTCGAATTGATTCCCTCCAGCGCCTGCGACGCAAGTACGGTGACGACGAGGTGGCGATTCTTGAGTTCTTGGCCAAAGCCAAAGAGGAATTGGAAGAGCTGGACGACGCGGAGTCGACCGAGCACGAACTCACCTTGCAAGTTGATGAAGCCGAGCGGGATTTGGCGATGCTGTGTGCCGAACTGGCTGCATTACGACACGACAAGGCAAGAGATTTTAGCGATTTGGTCGAGCAGCAGCTTCACGACCTTGCGATGGACAATGCCATCTTCGATGTCAACTTCAGAGTGAAACAACCGGACGCCAGCGGGGCCGATATCGTTGAGTTCTACTTCAGTGCGAACGCCGGCGAACCGGCCCGACCGCTGGGCAAGATTGCCAGCGGCGGCGAAATCTCCCGAGTGATGTTGGCGATTAAAACCGCATTGGCGGGTAAGGCCGGCGTGCCCACCCTCGTCTTCGATGAAGTGGATGCAGGACTCGGCGGTCGTGCGGCCGCGGTGGTGGCCCGCAAACTGGCTGAGCTTGCTGCCCACTATCAAGTTGTGGTGATCAGCCATTTGCCCCAGATTGCGGCGGCGGCGGCAGCTCAATTCCGGATCGAGAAAGACGAATCTGGAGGAAGAGTGCAGACTTCAGTAATTCCGCTGGACCGCGACATGCGCGTGCAGGAAATTGCAAGAATGCTAGCCGGGGAAGAAATCACCGAAACGGCAATGGCCAACGCTCGAGAGCTAATCGGTTAGAGGGAAGGCCAGCGGGAGCATCCCTGCTCCGACCTCCGTTTCCACCTGGATCCGTGGTGCCGCCGACCCTCCGAGTATACCTACGAACCAGACGGCGGTCAGTTTTGGGAAATTTTCTCGACTTTAGCCTCAGAGCGAATCTTATTGGCGATTGTGTTCTTGGTAGCGCTGATATGGGTGAGTTCCGCATCTGATAGGTCCGCGTTCTTTGCGTCCTTGCCGTACATCTCGACTCGGAAGATCTGGATGCCGCTTGCCGTTTGAACTGGTTTGGTCACTCCCTTTGCGGCAAGCGTCTTAAACTCCGCCTGCACGGTTTCGGGA
>JAFAFM010000287.1 GCA_023423495.1 Armatimonadota bacterium | reverse complement strand
CCTTGGCCCTGACCGCCCTGACCCTGGCCACCTTGGCCGCCACGTCGCCCCTGTTGCTCCTCCTCTGCGGCGAGCTGCTGCATGGCAAGGAATGGGTCGAAGTTGAAGCCCTCGTCGATCGGATCCTCGGGCGGCCTGTTTGCCCCCGTGCCACCGCCGGTTGTGCGACCGACGTTGCCGGAAGTCTCTCGTAGACCGTGGTGCTGCTCGCTCCAGTTCTGGTTGTACACGTTGTTGTCGTGGTTTCCAGCGCTAGACACGCCGACCTTAAAGAAGTCGTTGTATGGGGGGAGAAGCAGAGCCGCCGCCGTCATGAAGCCACCACCGGAGTGGCCAAAGATGCCCACGCGGTCGATGTCGATCCAAGGATATCGGGCCGCCAACTGCTCGATGCCGGCTTTCTTGTCCGCGAGACCATAGTCGCGCAGGTTGTAGTAGCCGTAGCTGTGATAGGCGTTCGAACGGGCAGGGTTACCGCCGCGGTTCCCGATCTGGATAACGATGAAGCCAAGCTGCGCCAAGCGCTGATTCGTCGCGGTCGCGGAGAAGGCGGCCGAAACGCTCTCGGTCTGAGGACCGGGATAGACGTTTGCAATGATCGGGTACTTCTTCTTCGGGTCGAAGTCCGTAGGCTTCCACATGTTGCCGTAAATGTCGGTAACGCCGTCTGCCGCCTTGACCTTGAAGGTCTCGGGCATCCGCCATCCAGCTTCGATAAGTCGGGTGAGATCCATCTCCTCAAGCTTCATGAGCATCTTGCCGTTTGAATCCATCAATTGAGCGCATGGAGCCGCATCTGTCCTTGAGCAGAGATCTACAACGTAATTCTTGCTTGGGGAAAGAACGCTGGAGTGGTCAGCGTCGCCTGGGTCCAGTAACTTGATGTTAGTCCCGTCGAGTTTGATGCTGTACAAGTGGCGGTAATAGGGATTCTCATTTGGCTCTCGGCCTACCCCGCGGAACCAAAACATCCCCATTTTCTCGTCGACATCCACGATGTCGCTGGCTCTGAACGTGCCAGACGTGATGGCGTTTTTCAGCTTCCCGTCATTGCCGTATAGATAGTAATGGCCCCATCCAGTTCGCTCAGAAAACCAAACGAAATCACCGCCGGGCGTGATGTAGCGAATGGGTTGGGTTTCCAAGAACGCGTTCTCGACCTTCTCCGTTAGCAAGACCTTTATGGCGTTGTCGTCGAGTGAGATCTCGCAGAATTCCAAGTTTCGCTGTAGTCGGTCTCGGCGGATAAAGCGCAGTTTGTCGCTTGTCGTGTCCTGGAAATGGATGTTCATCAGCCGCTGATCTTTGTAGCGGTCGACCGGCAACTTGTTGAGCGTCTTCTTGGCCGGATCGAAGGCAAAGAGCTCGACTTGCGAGACGTCCGGCTCTCCGGGCATGGCGTACTTGTACGTCATGAGGGTCGGTCGCGGCTCAGCCAGGGAATTCACGAGAAACAGGTCCTTGACTTTGCGGGAATCGTTGCGTGTCACATAGAAGCGCTTCGAATCCTTCGACCAACTGACGTTGGCCCTGACTCGCTTATCGCCTTGCAGGCGACCCGTTCCTTGAGTTTGCTGCTCCTCGCCATCGTCCTGCTGTTGGAACTGCTGAAACTGTTCAATCTCCTGCCGACTTCCAAAACTGTAGTCTTTTTCGCCGTCCTTGGTGAGCTGGACGGGCTCCTGCTCTTTGTTGTCCTTGACTTCCACGAAGTACAGGTTGTGGTCCATTGCATAGACAAAGGATTTGCGGTCTGGGGAGTAGTTTCGGAAATCTCGCGCTTGACCACTTTGGCCGAACCGGCCGCCGCCACCTCCGGGTCCGCCTTGCCCGCCTTGAGGGGTTGCTGGGGCGCGACCAAGTGACTTAAGCTCTTCGGTCTTAAGGTTGTACTCAAATCGCGTTTGCTCAACTACGAAACGCATGATGTTTGCGTCTGTGGCGTCAAACGTGACAGTGGTGATTGGCAGGTTGGTGACGTCGTATGGCTTCTTTATCTCTTCCGAGAGCTTTGCGGCCATCTTGGCGCTCTCGAAGAGCGGAGTCTTCTTCCGAGTTCGAGCGTCGACCTTCCAGAAGGTAACGCCGTTCGAGTCTCGCCAGCTGTACCAAAAAGCGTCCGAACGGTTGATAAAGTTCGGAGTCAAGCTTGTGCTGTAAATGAATTGCCTTAGGTTCTCCGGCGCGAAGCGATCAGCCAGACGCCAGTTAGCCTTTGGGGTTTGTTGAGTCTGCGCCGATGCGGTTGCCAGCGCCATGCTTGCGAATATCAAGCCTGTAAAAATGCGAAAGGGAAGCATCGTGCTTCCCAATTCGCTTTCCAGTTATCTGGTTCCTTCTTTATTTATCTTCGAACGAACTGATAGTATCGCTCACCGTTCTTCGTGACGAGACGTCGATCGTATCGGCGGCCATCACGTGTGAAGTACGGCTGGCTGAAGTAGTAGGCGCGCATTCGGTCGATGCTCGACTGGCTCTTCCGATCCTGCTCATAGCGGTGAAGGGAGTACAAGGCGCCCGCCGCTCCAGCGAACACGAGTCGGTTGTCTTTTTGCAGCAATCCTAGCAGCGCCACACCGCCAGAAAGATACGCCAAGTTTCGCCACTCGTTCTTGGTCTGCTGTCGACGATCGGAAAGTCGATCCAATTCGGATCGCGTCCGAGCCTGACTATCGTACTGAGATGCTCGGTAGCGGGCTTCTTCCTCGCGGCGCTCACGTTCGCGACGGTCGTCATATCGGTACCGATCATTGCCATTCTTACGTTGACTCGGATGCTGACCGTAAGCCTTGCCATTCTTATAATGGCCCTTCTTTTTGCCCTGTGCTTCAACCGGGGTCACGGACGCTCCCAACATGGTTGCAGCGATCACGGTCGATAGGATTGTTTTAAATGTCATCCTGAACTCCTATTTGTCCTATTCGGGCCACCCTGAATAGTTGTTTACACACTATCAGACGCCTTAAACCGGGAAAGTTTCGATAATTGTCGATTTCCTGGTTTGATTGGCCTATAAGGACCACTCGTCGTTTTGGAATGTTCCCTACGGAACAAAGGCGACGAATTCTTTCCACAGGTCTTCGGCCGTTTTGCCCGTAACTTTCTCAAATACCGGCATTGGATCGACGCCCTTGCGGAGTTCAGCATCAAGTTGAGGAATCAGGCGCATGTCGTACTTCTTGGAAACCCACGCAAGCCAATAGGCGGTTGTTCGGTAGCTGTCAGTGTGCTTTGCCTTCTGCTTGTCGATTCTCGGGCGCGGCGACTCAGGTTCATAGCGCCACCAGCGGACATAATCCGCGATGCCCTCCACCAGCCATCCCACATTCGCCCGATTTCGAGGATAGGACTGAATGATGTGGGTCACCTCATGAACCATCATTCCCAGGTCATCCGGGCGTGACGTGATCCATTTGCCGCTGACCGTGATCGTATCGCCAGAAGCCCACGCGGGCGCAGAAATTTCCTTCTTAATTACAATTCGAACCCGTTTCGGAGC
>JAFAFM010000313.1 GCA_023423495.1 Armatimonadota bacterium | reverse complement strand
GCCTACATCACCCGTGAGGCGTTAATCTGGCCCTATTCCGGAAATCCAATCTTGGCCACCGAGAAGATGCTTGCGACGTTCGAAGACAGCATTGCGCAATTGGAACGCGAGCGAGCAATGTTGGAGGAGTAGAACCGGTTACGGCAACATGGCGACTAAGAGGTCATGAGCGAATCACGAATTGATTGGACGGTCGCCCTTACGGCGGCGGGAGTAGCGGCCGTTGCCACCACCGCAACGCTGGCCCTGCTCGGAAAAAAGGAAACCGGGAGCGCGGCGGCACCGATTAACGCCGTCAGCCACATTGCATGGGGAGATGAAGCAGCTACTAAAGATGCGACCGACGTCAAACACACCGCGGTAGGGGAAGTACTGCATGCTGGGGCCAATCTGGCCTGGGCGGTCGCTCAAGAGCTTTTGTTTGGCAAATGGATGCGGGCCGGAGGACCTGGACGCACCTTGGTTGCCGGTGGACTTACGTCCGCCCTAGCCTATGTGACCGACTATTTCGTGGTTCCCAAGCGACTCACCCCTGGCTTTGAAATGCGACTTTCGAAAGGATCGCTCGGCCTGACCTACTTGGTCTTGGCTCTAAGTCTGGCCGCCGGAAGCGCGGTCGGAAATTCCGTTAAGAATGCCGAAACGAATTCAGCGCCATAACGTAGCATCATAATGGCGATATGAAGAAGAGCAAAGCCGTACCAGCAACTCTGGTGGCTTCGGTGGCGGCCCTGATTTTGGCCGGTTGCTCGGCAAGTCCGAAGCAAGTCCGACGGTGCGTGGACTCGCAAGGAAACGTCTTGCCGGACTCGGAATGCACTACTCCAAGCCGTAGAATCGGTGGGATATACCCTTTCTGGGTTTATGGCGGCTCGGTTGCTGGAAATCGAGTCTCGGGTTACAGTCGAACTCCAAGTTCTTCGGCCGACATCGTTGATTCCCGTGGCACTGTGGTCCGCAAAGGTTTTGGCACCCGATCCAGTAGTTCCAGTTACCGTGGAACCTTCGGCTCCTAACGGTGGAGCGCATCCCTATCCCACCCCGGCCCGATTGGCGATCGAAAGTTGAATCGCTCGGACTGCTCTTTCACACGACCGAGGACGACACCGACGTCGGACAACACTATTGGTTTGAGGAGGCTTATTACCGGTTCACGCCATCGGAAGTCGAGATTTTGGAAGCTGCGACCAACGAACTCCACCGTATCTGTCTGGAGGCGGTTGACTACATCATGGAGAAGAACCTCTTCGACCGCCTAAAGATCCCAGAAAAGTGCTTCGAACCCATCAAGTGGGCCTGGGAAGCCGAGCCACCTTCCATTTATGGCCGATTCGACCTGGCATTCGATGGTCGCAATCCGCCCAAGTTATTGGAGTACAACGCCGACACGCCAACTTCCCTGCTTGAAGCGGCAGTTGTCCAATGGCATTGGTTGCAGGAGCTTTACCCAGATGCTGACCAGTTCAATTCCATTTGGGAAGGATTGGTCGAGTACTGGCGCTGGTGCCGAGACAATCGTTATCTCTCCGGCGATGTCCTCCACTTTGCTCACGGGCCAACCATCGAAGACTTGATGACCACGACCGTGATCCGCGATGCGGCCACGAACGTCGGCATTCCCACCAAAGCCATGCACATGCAGGAGATCGGCTGGGACAGTTTCAAGCGAGCCTTCGTGGATGTCCATAACCGTCCGATCAAATCCATCTTCAAGCTCTATCCTTGGGAGTGGTTGGTCGATGAGGAATTCGGAGCCAATGGATTGGAAACCTATGAGACCGTCCAGTGGATTGAGCCCATCTGGAAGATGCTGCTCTCCAACAAGGGAATTCTGGCCATTTTGTGGGAGATGTTTCCCGGACATCCGAACCTTTTGCAAGCCCACTTAGACCGCTCCTACAGCATGGGCGAGTATGTCAAGAAGCCGTTGCTAAGCCGGGAAGGCGCGAATGTAACGATTAAGCGTCACGGCTCCTTGGAGAGAACGGATGGCGAATACGGCGAGGAAGGATACGTCTTCCAAGAATTCTTTCAAGTTGCCTCCTTCCATGGCGCAACCCCAATTATTGGAAGCTGGGTGATCGACGGGGTCGCTCGAGGAATCGGTATTCGCGAGTCAGATGGGCTGATTACTGACAACTTCTCAAGGTTTGTGCCTCACCTATTCGAATAGTCACCGCCGTCAAAAGTGGTAACCGAACGCAATAGCGGGTTCAATCGAATAAATTCGATGCTATTAGCGTCGTATTACTTTGCTGATGATGACGATCACACTCATTGCTGCCCTCGCTGTACAGGCCCCGGCGATTCAAACCGTTTGGTCCACCCGTCTACAGACGGAGATCCAATCACACCTCGTGGGTGAGTCCGCCATCTACTTCGGCACCAATGACAGCTTTGGGGCGTTGGATCAAGCCACCGGCCGCAAGCTCTGGGCAAAGTCCGTCAAGGCGCCACAACTGGGTGTTTTCGTCACAGCTGGCGACGGTTTAGTTTTCGTGAGCGTCGGACAAGGTAACTTGATCGCCGCCGAGGCCGGCTCTGGCAAAACTGTGTGGTCCATCAAGCGGACCGGCTATGGCAGTCCAATTACGTACCTAAACCAGGCAATTTATGCCGAGGTAACCCAGGGGAAGCTCGCCGCGATCACGAAGGGCGGAAAGATTTCATGGACGGCCGACCTTGGCAAATCGTCTCCTTCGGCCAGACCCATACGGTACGGATCGTCCATTTATGTTGGCACCAAGTCAGGAGCCATTCACGCCTTGGATAAGGACAGCGGCAAGCAAAATTGGCGCCACGCAGAACGCAAGTCAGCCGTACAGGCGCTTCTTGTATCTGGTGAAAGGCTTATTGCCACTTTCGACGATGGATCGATCCTGGGTCTCAGCCTGTCGACGGGACAGAAAATGTGGGCCGTCTATACCAACAATGCGCTGTTCGGTACTCCGCTGCTTAAAGAAGGTCGTCTGTATGCGGTGAGTGCGAGTGGACGTTTTTACAGCATTGCCGCCGAAACTGGTCAAGAGCTTTGGGTCAAGAGCTTGAGCTTCCGGCAGAACTTTGGTCTTTCCCAGGTCATCGGTTTCCAAGATGGCTACTTGATGGCCGACCGAGACAAAGTTGTGGCGCTGGATGAGTCCGGAGTAAAGAAATGGGAGCAACCCATCGGCTTTGAGATGTTCGGTAATCAGCCACGGATGCTCGGACAAGACGTGCTCCTCATCTCCTCGCACGAGTTCAGGCTGGTACGAGTAAAGCAAGACCAGCCGAAAGCCGTCCAAGGCTAACATCACACCATGCCGAAGGTTTTGGTGATTCGCAACCCGCGAAGCGGGCGGCAAGCCAAATCCTGTGCTTGGCCGAACATCCAGAACAGAATCAGCCGAATGTTTCCCGGTGTCTTGATTAGCGAGACCACCGGTCCGGGACATGCGGGCTTGCTCGCCCGCGAAGCTGTGCTCGACCAGTTTCAACTAGTTATCGCAGTCGGAGGGGATGGGACGATCCACGAGGTGGCTAATCAGCTTGTAGGCACCGAGACCTCACTAGGCATCATCCCTAGTGGCACCGGCAATGACCTCTGTCGCACGCTTAGCATTGGCCCAAGCATCGACTCGGCGCTCGAAACCCTTCGCGCGGGAAAGAAGAGTCTTATCGACGTCGGTGAATGGTGTTCTGGAGAATCCGGCGGTCATTTTGTGAACATCGCCGGCACTGGGTTCGATGCTGCCGTGGCAGATCGGATAAACCTTGGC
>JAFAFM010000170.1 GCA_023423495.1 Armatimonadota bacterium | reverse complement strand
CCTTTGGCCAGCTCCAGGGCTACGGCGTCCTATTGGCGCCAATCGCGATTCTAATCACGGCCGGGTCGATTTGGTATTCGCACAAACACATTTCCGCACCCACCATCTACCACGTGGTCGCTTCCCTCTTTGCCGCGGGCGCGCTCGGTAACCTAATCGATCGTCTGTGGCTTGGGAAGGTCACAGACATGTTTGATTTCAGGTTGATTAGATTCCCCGTTTTCAACATCGCTGATGCCTGTATCACGATAAGTGGCGTTCTGCTGGTACTTATTTGGATCAAGGAATCGATCGATGAGCGACGCCATGCAACTGAACCCAAGACCGACGTTCCTTAGGACCAAAGGACGGCAATAACCCGAAGGTTGCCTTATTCTAAATGGTATGAGAGTTCCCCCGCGCGTATCGATGGGAAAGGGCGGCCTTCTGATTCTGGCCGTCGCTGCATTGCCAATTGCCCTCCGTAAGTTCAAGCCGGCGGCAAAGAGGGTAGGCGAAAAAATGGTTGAGTGGGGAGAGAAGCTGCAGAGGGATACGGAGAAGAATTCGAACTCGTCGTCTAACGTCGATATGGAATCTTCCAAAGCGAGCGAGCACATCAAATCTTCATCACCCACGGGGAAGGAAGAAGTCAAGGAGCAGGTGGCGTCTCGGCAAGCCCGCACCGCCAAACCACCGGTAACGAAGTCGGCCAAGGTCGACAAAGCCGAGCCTAAGGCAAAGCCCGGAAAAGCCACCAATCCCAAGAAGCCAACGAAGGGCGCTGGCTAAACTTCAAGAACGAAGTTGAATTCGGCCAGGCGAGCATCTTTCGCCTGCTTGACTTTCATCAGGAGCGCCTTGAGGAAGATTCCATCGCGTTGATTTCTTGGCTCTTCGGGAAAGAAAAGCTGGGTGGTAAGAATGCGCTTACCCGCAGGTTGAACCCGAACGTGGTAATGCCTGGTCCGCCCCGGATACAAGCCCGGATAGATCGTCTCAAACGAATAACTGCCGTCCTTGTCCGTGAATAAATGACCTCGACACCGATTGCCAATGTTGTCGTACTCGCCATCCGCATCTGCATGCCATACGTCGATGAGCACGTTCGGCAACGGCTGCCCTTTACGGTCGAGGACTTTGCCGGTCACTCTCACCTTTGATCCTTTTATGCCTGGTCCGATTAGATTTGACCGCTTGGGAGAATTTGTTTTAAAGAACGGCCCCTCGTCAGCAGGAGGAGTGGGGTCGTCGCCGTCCGGAAGCTCGGGCGTGAGATCCAAGAGGTCTGCGGCGGGAGCCATTGCGGCCAGACTCTCCATCGTGAAGATGGCCACCGGGATTGGTAAAACCGCAAGCGCCTTCAACAATTCTCTTCGCGTCAGTTTCATCGGTATATCCTTAGGTTACGAGAAGATTGTTCGATTCTCATTTGTTTGTAATTACTCAGAGTGATTTAAGATGATTTGGGGGCTCGCGTTCGATCAAGTTTTGGCTTTACTTGGTCTGCTGCTGCTAGCCAGTGTGTTGGCTAGTAAAGCTTCCGCGAAGCTTGGTGTTCCCGCGCTTGTTCTCTTTATCCTCCTCGGCATGCTTGCTGGCGCTGAGGGTCCGGGTGGGCTGCAGTTTAAGGACTACAAATTTGCGCAGCTTCTGGGCGAACTGGCGCTTGCGCTGATCATCTTCTCAGGTGGCCTGGACACCAACTGGGACTCCGTAAAACCGCTTATTTGGCGTGCGCTATCCCTCTCGACCATTGGTGTAGCGATCACATGTGGCCTCGTCGCCATCTTTGCCGTCTACCTGCTCAATTTCTCCATTTACGAAGGATTGCTTCTCGGGGCCGTCGTTGCATCGACGGATGCCGCGGCCGTGTTCAGCGTCCTCCGTGCCAGGTCTATAAATCTCCGGCGTCGGCTCATTCCATTACTTGAAATCGAATCAGGCAGCAATGATCCAATGGCCGTGTTCTTGACCATCAGCTTCATTCAGTTGGTCAAAGCCCCCGACTCAAATCTCCTTGGGTTGGCTGGTTCCTTCGTAATCCAGATGGCGGTCGGCCTTTTTATGGGATGGCTCATGGGTCGAGTTGGCCGATGGTTCCTTGCCAATGTCCGCCTCGAATACGATGGCCTTTACCCCGCGATCTCCTTTGCGATGGTGCTTCTGGCCTTTGGCGGCTCGCACATCATCGGCGGCAACGGTTACCTCGCCGTTTATGTTTGCGGCCTCACCTTGGGCAAGACGAATTTCTTGCACCGCCTCAGCTTGATCCAATTCCACGACGGTGTGGCGTGGTTGATGCAGATTGCTATGTTTATCACCCTCGGCCTCATAGCTGTGCCGTCCAAGCTTTTGCAGGTCGCCGGGATTGGGCTGCTGCTCGCGTTTGCCTTGATGCTCGTCGCTCGGCCCGTCGCCGTCTATATCGCGCTACTGTTTGCCAAAATGCGACGGCGCGAACGTATTTTCGTTTCGTGGGGAGGTCTGAGGGGAGCCGTGCCCATCATCCTTGCAATCTTCCCCTTGCTGGAAGGTGTGCCGAAGGCGGACTTGATCTTCAACCTGGTCTTCTTCGTCGTAATGGTTTCGGTACTAGTGCAAAGCACGACCTTGCCGCTCGTTGCCCGCCTTCTCGGGGTCGTGGTGCCGCCGTCTAAATCTGAATATCTTCCCCACGCTGGCTCGGACCTTGTCGTTGTATCGGTCGAAAATGGCGCACGTGCGGACGGCAAAATGGTGGTCAACCTGGGCCTTCCCTCGACTGCCCTACTCGTTCTCCTCAAACGCGGCGCATCCAGCTATGTGCCGAGAGGATCCACGATAATCCGTGCCGGTGATGAAATCACCTTGGCGACGCGTAAGCAGGACGGCTCAGAACTTCGCCGTATTTTCGAGAACTCCTAGCCTTCTTTGTCTTCGTACTGATCCTTGAGGGAGCGAACGACATTTGCGTCCGCAAGGGTAGTGGTATCACCCAAGGCCCGCCCCTCTGCTACATCCCGCAGCAATCGCCTCATGATTTTGCCAGATCGGGTCTTCGGCAAATCCGCACATAAGAAGATGTCATCAGGTCGAGCGATCGCCCCAATTTTTTGAGACACGTGAGCCTTAAGTTCTTCCGCTGTGGCCTCCGCGCCTGACTTCAGTATCACAAATGCTGATATTGCCTGACCTTTCAGGTCGTGGGTTTTTCCGATGACGGCGGCTTCGGCAACGGCATGGTGGTCCACCAATGCTGATTCGACTTCCATCGTGGAGATGTTGTGTCCCGCCACCAACATGATGTCGTCTACCCGTCCAAGCAGCCAGAAATATCCTTCCTGATCCACCTTGGTGCCATCACCGGGGAAATACACGCCGGGAAATCGATCCCAATACACCTTCTGGAACCGCTCGGGATCACGATAAATTCCTCGCGTCATCCCGGGCCACGGATGCGTGATCGCCAAAATCCCGCCGACCTCCCGGCCGGTCTCGGCGGGCGCTTTGCCCTTGGATTCGGCCAAGTAATTCAGTGCGCCCTGCACGGGCGTGATATCTTGTCCGTCGTCGCTCATGACAGCGGCCAGAATCCCCGGCAGCGGCTGAGTCGCGCTGCCCGGTTTGGTCGCGGTTATTCCGGGCAATGGGGCAATCATTATGCCGCCCGTCTCGGTTTGCCACCACGTGTCCACGACGGGGCACCGTTTACCCCCGATCACTTCGTGATACCAAATCCATGCCTCGGGGTTGATTGGCTCACCCACAGAGCCCAAGAGCCTGAGGGACGACAAATCACAACGTTCCGGAAACTCCGTGCCCCATTTCATGAACGCTCGGATGGCGGTCGGAGCGGTGTATAAAATCGTCACTTTATGCCGCTCGATGATCCTCCAAAACCGCCCCTTGTCAGGCGTATCGGGTGCTCCCTCATACATGACGCAGGTGGCGCCGTTCGCAAGAGGCCCGTAAACGATGTAGCTATGGCCCGTGACCCATCCGCAGTCGGCCGTACAAAAGTACACATCGTCTTCTTTGAGGTCAAACACCCACTTAGAAGTAGCGGCGACATGGGTCATGTATCCGCCCGTCGTGTGGACAATCCCTTTCGGTTTGCCCGTCGATCCACTCGTATAGAGGATAAAAAGCAGATCCTCTGAGTCCATGGGTTCGCAAGGACAATCTGAAGACTGGCCGGGGACGACATCGCTCCAACTCACGAATTCCGGACCCTTTTCGGCAATGTCTTCTCCCCCAAGACGCTCATAAACCAGTACTCGATCCACGGTCGGACACCCCAACTTAAGCGCTTCCTCCGTGATGGATAGCAACGGGACAACCTTGCCTCGCCGATGACCACCGTCCGCAGTGATGATCAGCCTTGCCTGGGCATCATTTGTACGTTCTGCAAGCGAGTCCGCGCTGAACCCCCCAAACACTACGCTGTGGGGCGCCCCGATGCGCGCGCACGCAAGCATGGTCATGGCGAGTTCCGGAATCATCGGAAGGTAAATGCAAACTCGGTCACCCTTGGAAATCCCGAGGGACTTTAAGGCATTCGCAATCCGAGAAACCTCACTTTCAAGTTCCTCGAACGTGATTTTGCGAACCTCTCCAGGCTCACCTTCCCAAAGAATCGCGACTTTCTTGGCCCTTGACCCGACGGCATGTCGGTCGACGCAGTTGTAGCAAGCATTGAGTTTCCCGCCCACAAACCACTTTGCAAATGGCAAATTCCACTCAAGCGCCCGATGCCACGGCTCGATCCAGTCCAATATCTTTGCCTGCTCTTCCCAAAACCCAACCGGATCACCTGCCGCCTCCGCGTAAATCGACGCGTCGTTTAGGTTGGCGGCCGCCTTAAATGCTTCGGAGGGTGCGAAAATGCGGTTTTCGTCGAGAAGAGTTTCTATCGTTTCGGACAAGATGTGCCTCTGCCTGGGGGATGGACGGATTTTAACCTAATAGACCCCGGCCCGCGTCAAGTGATAACCTAGAGTCACATGACGCTTTCGGTTGAGTTCGACCACTTTGTGGAGGCAGTGCAGAGATATGCGCCGGGCGCTCTGATTTACGCCTGTAAATGTGAGGGCAAAACCAAACTCACTGCCGCAAATCCTGTGGCGCAGTGCGTCATCAACACTTCAATCTCGCAATCGGTAGAGGAAGCGATGAAAACCTTGACCGAGCGCGGACTCGAAGTTCGAGCCGGCCGATGGGTAGCGGGCCAAACTACGGACTCGGACAGGGGGCTTGAATTTCCCTACGTGGCGGCCGTTTCCTACAAGAGCGGTGAAGAAATGCCCGGCGTATGGGTCGATGCATTTTCCGACCCACCTTCGCCCGCGACCGTTCTTAAGGCGCTCTATGAAGAATTCCGGCAAACCGGCGAGTTGGGTGAACTCGCATTTGAGGAATTCCTTCGATTGGCAAATCCAAACGTGGTCATCGCCAGTCCGGCAGACTTGGAGGGCTATTTAAGCGAAAAAGACTCCACCGGCGCACCTGACCAAAGTTAGACGCAGGAGATTGGCCGTTGTGCTACTCTCCGATTTGGGAGGAAATTCTATGGTTTTCACGTCAACTACGGACCCAGAATGGGTGCCGTCTCCGTTTCCGGGGGTTGCTTACAAATTCTTAAAGCTGGGAGGATCCGCACCGGCAGTTGTCGCTCTGCGTAAGAT
>JAFAFM010000156.1 GCA_023423495.1 Armatimonadota bacterium | reverse complement strand
GTTTTGCGGATGTCATCCATCCATTGCAGTCCGAGATCAGCGTCCATGGCCCCGCCAGCCGCAAGATCGGACCCAACCTTACTTCCCATGTTTGCCAGCTCGACGGCGCGGTCGAGGTTTTCCGCCTTGATGGCGTCCTCGATCCGCCAAAGCGTGGTGAGGCGAAGAATTCTTAGGCCGGCATAGTCTGGGTCAAGCTCAAAGGGTGGAGAAGAGCGGAATTGAAAGGTGCTTGGCTTAGACGATGCCTGCTGAAGCTTGCGGAACGCGCTTGACGTTCGCTCGAGAAGTTGGTTGCGGTGTCGACCGGTGAACGAAACATGCCGTGCCAAATCACCAGCGGCTGATTCTGCTTCTCTGGCCGCAATTAGGTAGCCGTCATAGGCATTCCCACTGGTGGGTGAAGGGGCATAGGCACGCTCGGACGGAGCCCAGGTTGGATAAGGAACCGGAGGCGCGGCGCCACAACCGGCGACACAGATCGCACATCCGACGAGCAGCAACCATCCATGGCGTCCGCAAAGCGGCATTTCGTCTCCAATGTACCGTAAACTCTGCGCTGATGAAAGGCGTCATTCTCGCGGCCGGTAAGGGCACCCGTCTGTATCCCATCACCCGCCATATAGCCAAGCCCTTGCTTCCGCTGGCCAACCGTCCCACGCTCCACTATGCGTTTGACCGGTTGAAGGAAATGGGTGTCCAGGAGATTTGTCTGGTGGTCGGCGAGAATGAGGGTCAGATGCGGGCGGCGTTGGGGGATGGCAGCGCGCTGGGTGTCCAGCTAAGCTACGCGCGGCAGGATGAACCCTTGGGGCTTGCCCACGCGGTCGGATGTGCCAAAGAGTTTGTGGGCGACGCACCGTTTTGCTTGTACCTGGGTGATGCGATGTACTCGCAATCTCTCGTGCCTTTCGCCGTGCGATTCCACGAAACCGGGTGCGCAAATCTAAACCTTGTGAAGTGGGTGCCCGACCCCAATCGCTTCGGTGTGGCGAATTTGGACGGCGAGAAGATTGTCAAACTGGTGGAGAAGCCAGTAGCTCCGGAGTCCAACTTCGCGATGGCCGGGCTGTACTTCTTCGGTCCGCAAATTTGGAAGGTCCTCCCCGATCTGAGGCCAAGCGCTCGGGGTGAGTTTGAAATCACGGACGCGATTCAGATGCTCATCGATCGAGGCGAGACGGTTCTCGCTGGAATATATGAGGGCGACTGGTTCGATACCGGCACGCTCGAATCGTTCTTGGATACCTCAGGACATCTTATCGGAGAAGGCAAGCTTGTTGCTCCGGATGCGCACGTGAGCGCAGCGATTGGGCACGGAGTAGTTATCGGGGCAGGCGCACATGTCAGCTGTGATCTCATCGAGGAGTCGGTGGTTATGCCTGGGGCGCAGGTACGTGTCAACGGTCGCATTCGCCGCTGCATCTTGGCCGGACAGGTGTTCGCCAGCGAGGACCTGCAAGACGTTATCCGGTACGACGACGCGAATCAGTAGCTAGCCCAGCGTGATTCCCTTTTTGTGTGCGAGCAGTGCAGCCTCGGTTCGGTCGTTTACCTGTAGCTTCTTGAAGATCGATGTCACGTGCGTCTTCACCGTCTTTTCCGACAGGCAAAGCTTGTCGGCGATGGCCGCGTTCTTCATGCCGGAAGCGATGCATTCCAGAACGTCGATTTCCCGCCGCGAAAGATCTTGAAAGACTTGCCGCGTTTCGGTGGCGGCTTTATTGATTCGATTGAATTCCCCCAGCACTCTGGCGACAAGCGCGGGGTTCATAGCGCCCTCACCATGAAATGCTGATTTCACTGCCGCTTTGATCTCGTCCAAGCCAGAGTCTTTTAAAACATATCCGATTGCCCCCGCCTTGATTGCGGCGAAGACGTTCTCGTCGTCTCCAAACTTCGTAAGGATGACCACCTGAATCTCAGGAAACTTTTCCTTAAGCTGCCGGGTAGATGAGATTCCGTCCAGGCGTGGCATCTGAATGTCCATAAGTACCACCTGCGGCTTGAGGATGTGCGCCTCGGCAAGGGCCTGTTCGCCATTTGGCACCGCCGAGACCAAGTTTAACTCCGGATCCAGTCTTAGTAGTTCGGACAACGTATTCCGCAAGAGCGAATCGTCCTCCGCGATCATCACACGTATCTTTTCGTTCATTTCTATTTCCTTGGGATGCTTACTTCAACTGCAGTGCCCGGCGATAAGGGGATAAATCGGACCGTGCCATGATGCTCCTCGGCTCTCATCTTCATGCCATCGAGGCCGGTGTGGTCCACATCCGAGGCGGGCAAGTGCATCCCGACGCCGTCATCCGCGATGCACAAATCCGTCCGAGTAGGATGAAAGTGCAGGTCGATGGACACCTTGGTGGCCCTGGCGTGCCGTAAGACATTATTCAGGGTCTCTTGGGCGATCCGGAACAGGGCATTTTCGACATCAGCCGTGAGTTTCCCCGGGCTCCCAGTCACTTGGAATGCGAGGTCGATCCCATTCCGCTCGCAGATGTTGTTCGCGTATTGCCGCAAAGCCGGTTCGAAGCCGCCGACCACTTCATGTTTGCGCAATCGCTGAACAAGGTATCGGAGTTCGTCGGTGGCTTGACGCACGGTTTGTCGGCTGTCGGCGGCAATTTGTGCGGCGCGAGTAGGGTCCGTAGGGGCAAGCTGCTGCACCAGTTCCATTTGGGATGCGGCAGTGATGAGGCTGCCCTGAAGTCCATCGTGCATTTCGAGAGCCAAACGATTGCGGTCCGCTTCTAACCGAAGCTGGGTTCGGATTTCAGCCGCCTGCTTAGCGAGCAAAGTGAGCAATGAGCTCATCACCACGAGGAAGAAGAAGCGGAATGCGATATTGAATGGAGTCCATTGCTCGATCGGAACTCGGAGCGAGGCTAGGATCGAACCTCCAATCACCATGAAGGCGACGGCTGCGGACCATCGCCAGTTTAAAGTCTGAGCGGCTTCCGCTATGGGGAAGAAGTAAAGCAGCGCGATATTGCTCAACGGGTGGCTGTCGACCACGTAAAGGAACAGACTGACTATTGCCACATCGATCGGCGGATAGACGAAATCCCACTTGAACCAACTTGGACTTCGAAATGCCAGCGCCGTCCTTGCGACCAAATAAATGAAGACCCCGATGATGCAAAACCACAGATTGCGGGCCGCCTCGTCGGTCAGCTTGGAGCGAATCTCGGGCATGTCCACCCAGAAGAGGGCGAATGGCATGCAGACCCATAGGTGCACCAAGAAGATAAGGTGCCTCTTCTTGCTGCCCGAGTTCATAAAAGAAGTGTAGCGAGTTTCTGGGACGCCCCAGTCTGAGTTTTCTAAACCCCTACCGCTGCGGACGACTGCATATTGCGCTTGAGGTCGTCGAAATCAGCCAGTATCGCCGTCGCTTCAAGTCCACGGCTTTGGAGATAGCTTGCGGCAATCACCGAGCGAGAACCAGAGGCACAGTGCACGAATAGCGGTACTGGCAAGTCGCGCGTCCGATCTGAGAGATAAACCAGGGGGATATGGGAAGTCCCTTCAATGCTTTCTTCCTCTCGCTCCGCTCCGCCACGAACATCTAAAACAAAAGCGGTCGGCGGCGGCAAGGTTGCCGTTGGCAAGACGAAGCTCTGGTCAGGTCGCGTCCACCCGGCAATGTGCTCAATCCCGATCATAACGAGATACTTGGCTGCCTGGATTCCCTCCTCCGCACCGTTGGCAAGGATGGCCACTGGCCGCTCAGGATCCAGCAGCGAGCCGGTCCACTTGGAGAAAGAAGGTCCCTTCGGAATCCATATCGCACCCTTGCTAGAACCTTGAAGAAACTCGTCCATAGAGCGCACATCGATGAGTTGAATATCATCCAGCGACCGCAGTTCTGAAACATTCCATTTCCCCCGGGTAAACGTTGGTCCCTCTTTATTCAGCCGCTTCATGCGGGCAAAGTACTTCGGTGGCTCCGGCTGCCCAGCCAGGATTGAATGTACAAACTGCTCTTCAGTTGTGATCCTCAAGCTCTCATTGACAAGCTTCTCGTAGCCTAAAGTCGTACAGGGTGTGCCACCCAGCGCCTTGCCGCAGGCGGAACCGGAACCGTGCCCGGGCCACAGGACAAGCCATTCCGGCAGGTCTTTGGCCTTGACGAGGGATCCAAACAGGGTTGCTGCGCCCTGCTGCATGGTGTTCTTGAACCCGGCGGCAGTTTCCAACAAATCTGGTCGCCCGACGTCGCCCGCGAAAATGAAGTCACCGGAAAACATGGCAACGGGTTCGGATGTGGCGGCGCCATCGATCAACAGGAAGCTCAGGTGTTCGGGAGTGTGGCCGGGAGTGTGGATGGCTCGCAGCCGAATATTGCCGATCTTGATTTCATCTCCGTCGCCGATCAGGCGGACGTTCGGTTCCTTGGCGTAGGTGTACTGCCAATCGGCGCCGCCTTCCCTGGACAAGTAAAGGCTTGCGCCTGTGATTGAAGCCAGTTCGCGACTGCCCGAAACATAGTCTGCATGGATATGGGTTTCCGTTACCGCTACGATGCGGAATCCTTTTTGGGCAGCGAGATCGACGTACTGATCTACGTCCCTTGTCGGGTCGATCACAATCGCTTCGCGATCAGCATTGCAGGCAACAAGGAAACTTGCCTGAGCGATGGACTCGTTGTAAAAGCGTTGAAAAAACATGATTTCCCCCTAAGCCTGACTGTCCACCAGATTCCTTGTCGTTGGCTGCGGATTCCGGTTCCAGGGCATTTTCGACAGGATAAGAGCCATCAGGCAGAATCCCGTACTGCCAGCGACCATCAGCCCGACTGAGACGAATGCGCTAATGCCGATCCACGCTGGATGGACAAACACGCTGAGCAGAACCCCAAGGGCATTTACAATTCCTGCCCCGAGGAGGGATTGATGCATTAACGACTTACCGGAAGCCGAACTCTTTACGACGTCATGGCCCGCTGAGCACCAAGCGGCCGTTCCGCCCTCTAGAACATGTACGTCATCAAATTGGTTCTGGATCAGCCGACAGGCAATGGTGGCTCGGTTCCCGCTGTGACAAACCAAAACCGTCGGCTTGTGGACGTCGATATCTTCCAACCGCGATTGGATTGTTTCCATCGGAATGTGGATCGCGCCAGGTATGTGGCCCGCTTCGAATTCGCTCAAGGTGCGAACGTCGATCACTTGGAGACTCTCGCCGGCCGAGGCCCTTTGCGAAAGCGATTCAACGGTCAGATGTTTTGGCTGCATATAAAGGAAGTGGGCGGGTTTTGACAAAAGGATTCATGGTCCTACTGAGTGCATCACTTCATCCAACTTAGCGCGAACCTTCTCCCTTGCCCGATGCAGCCTGGACTTAACGGCTGCGGACGAGATCCCTAATTTTGCCGCGCTTTCTTCCGTGGTGAGCCCCTGCAATTCCCTCAACTCGTAAACCTCCCGAAGGAGCGGATCAAGGTCCTCAACCGCTGACTTTACGGCATCGATGAAACGGGCATTTTCCGCAGAGTCCTCAGTCGAGTCCTTTGATGCGATGTCCATTCCATCCGCGAGAGACAGAATCGGATGGAGGGCTTCCTCCCGCTTTATGCGACTGCAGATTCGATGCCCGACGACCCCCAGCCAACCACGAAACGATTCTTCGTTTCGAATGCTGGGCAAAGCGCGATAAGCCGCCAGCATCGCTTCAACGAGAACATCTTCGGCGTCTTCTCGGTTACCGCAAGCACGGAGGATTTGCCGATAGACAGCATTCTTGTGTTTACGTATCAGCCGGTCATAGTCCAAGAATTATCACCGGCCAAATGACGCGGCCATGTCCACCGCCGTGACATCGACCGTTTTCTTCTGATGCGTTGAGTTGGCGATGAGCTTTCGCAGTCTATCTTCATAGACCGAAGCATCGAGCGGAATCTCCACGGGCCGATTCTCCAGGCCAGACAAAATCATGGAGTTCGCCAACTCTACCGAGTGGATCCCCTCGATGGCCGGCGCGATGAGCTCAGCGCCGATTTCGATGGCGTCGGCAAAGTTCTGCAGGATGGCTTTATGCTGGCCGCCGTTTCCCTTAACGGGCACCTCGCAGTTCCAGACCGGCACGCTCGCAAAGGAATGCGGAGACGTCTGCTTAATATGCTCCACGGACTCTTCGGTTCGGGTGAATCGGATCTCACCATTTTCAAGCACGACCTTGCCTCGGTCCCCGGCAATCTCCAAGCGATTTGTGCCGGGGGCTTCTCCCGTCGTTGTCACAAACACGCCCGTCGCTCCGGTTGGATATTCCAGGTAAGCCGTGACCTCATCC
>JAFAFM010000130.1 GCA_023423495.1 Armatimonadota bacterium | reverse complement strand
GCGTCCAGCTCGGTCTGCATTAGGCAGCGATCCATGAACTTCAGGAGCGCTCTGTAAAAGAACGCGATCTTCCGGGAACGCGGAAAGGATCGGTCGCTGATCCGACCGTTGATCAAAAGTGTTTGAGCACCAAAAACCTTGGCTGCCCAAAGGAAATTGAACCATAGCTCGGTCTCCATAACTGCCACTACAGACGGCCTGACCCGCTGCATTGCCGATAGCTGGAAGCGGGCAATATCGATCGGCATATAGACCAGATGGTCGAACAGTCCCTCCGCCTTTTCTCTCGCGGTTTGATGTCCGCTGCTCGTGGTAACGCTGAGCACAATTTCGTGATCAGGGAGCAGTTTCCGAATCTCTCGTAAAACGGGCATCGCGGCGACCACTTCTCCCACAGAGACCGCATGAAACCAGAGGCGCTTGCCGTCCTTTCTGGGCGGGATATCGAAGTCACCCATCCGCTCCTTCCAATTCGGTTGCTCGTTCCGCTTCCGAGCCCGCCACCACATCCAGGGAACCCAAAACGGAGCGGTAATCAGGATCAGGATGTTGTAGAGCCAGTACATGGGGATTACTCGATTTGAGATTCCTCGATTCCTGAATCGTGTTGTGGGGCTTTTGTAGTCATGGTTACGCTTTTAAGCCGAAACGGAAACGCGCCAATTCCTTCCTAACCTCATGAACCGCTTCGGGTCCATGAATCGAAGAATCGATGAATTTTAAACCGAGGAATCCACGAATTGCAGTCCCGTAACCAGCTCGAACGCCTGGACATACTTAGCCCTTGTATTCGCCACGACCTCCGCTGGAAGCGTCGGTCCGGGCGGCATCTTGTTCCAATTGATGGACTCTAGATAGTCCCTCACGTACTGCTTATCGAAGCTCGGCTGAGCTCGACCCGGCTCGTAGAGACTTGCATCCCAATAGCGGGAGGAATCCGGCGTCAAGGCCTCATCGATGAGAATGATTCCATCATCCGTTTCTCCAAATTCGAACTTGGTATCGGCGAGGATCAATCCCTTGCTGAGCGCATGATCGGCCGCACGCCGGTACAACTCCATAGTCCACTCCCGTACAAGCTCAGCAACCTCCCATCCGACACGGTCGACAGCCTGGTTAAAAGAAATGTTCTCGTCGTGCCCTTCCTCTGCCTTTGTGGCGGGAGTGAAGATCGGTGTAGGCAGAGCGGAACCGTCCAGCAGGCCGTCTGGCAAATCTAACTCGTAAATGTCCGCACCGAAATTGCGATAGTCCTTGTAGAGCGAACCGGTGATATAGCCTCTCGCAACGCACTCAATGGTCAAGGGCTTGGCTTTCTTTGCCAACATCGCCCTGCCAGCCAGCTCGGGTTGAGTGTTCGGGCACCGAGCCGCAACCTCCGAGTCTTCGTAAGAAAGCACGTGGTTCGGGCAGATATCCTTCAACGAGTCAAACCAGAACCGGCTCATCTGGTTGAGAATCTTGCCCTTGTCCGGAATTCCATTTGCCATCACGACATCGAACGCGGAGATCCGGTCGGTTGCCACGATCAGCATGGCATCGTCGAGTTCGTAGACTTCGCGAACCTTGCCGACTTTCGGCGGAGGCAAGCCGACGAGGGCGGTGTGCAGTAACTCCGGCATACCGGTAAGTATGGCGAGTTACAAGCTGCCGACGCCGATGATAATGACCGCGCTGCTGCTCGGCCCGGCTTTTGAAGCGCCAATCGCCTGATTCAGCTTCTGAATCTCTTCACGCACAACCACGACTTCAGTCGCATCTTCATAATACTTTTCGAGGAGAGCGGTTTCCTTGGCCTTGAGTTCGCGGACTCGCGCGGACAACATTCCTTCGATGCGCTCGGCTCGTTCGGACTTGGACACCGACCACTTGCCAGTCTCGCTTACTCCGCTTGATTTGAGCTTGCTGAGCGCGGAGTCCATGGACTTGGCTGGAATCGACGCCACTACCTGCACGCCGACAACTCCTCCATTTGTTCCGTAGTGGGGAGCGGTGTGAACGCTTGCTCCAGAACTGCGAAGCGCGGAGACGATCGCCGCAGCATCGCCTTCGGCATCACCCCCGCTGGATCTTGCCGTGACCAAGGTTGCATCTTCGGCAGGCTTGGCGGGTGGCGGGTTCGAGGGTCCAGATGGAATCTCGCCGCTCGGAGGAGATCCTTGCCATTCGTTGGGAACCGGTCCTGAGATCAATGGACCCGTAAACGGATTCATGGGAGGAACCTGCATTCCGCCAGCTCCGCGTCCCGCACCCGCTTGTGCTGGGCCGGAAGCTTCCGGCGGTGTGGTTGGCAACTTGCCGATTCCATCTGCATTAGGTTCGGTTAACGGGAGGTCAGGGAATGTGGATGGATCCACTGAAGGCTCGGTGTAGAGACTCGCTGCAGGCAGATTTTGCTTTGGAAGCTGGACAACCGTATTCTGCGGTGGTTTCACGAACACGCCCGGCGCCATCATCAAGATTGCAACCACGGCGGCGGCCCCAATGAGCATGCAACTAAGCCCTACACCCAGCATTGCGTACGAACGCTTGGCCGCCTGCACCGGATAATCCTGCGCTTCGGCAATCTCAAAGACGTTCGAATCGGGTTTCTCTTGGTCCATCTCCATCTCATATTGTGACGCGGAATTACAAAACTAGAGTCGGAGAATTCAGATCGGACCTACTAGCCTGTCTTGCGATAACCCCCAACGATCATCGGCGTCCACTTATCTCCCTCCTTCGATTCCAGCTTGAAATCGTATTGTGAGTTCGACTTCTTGGTGAAAGTGGTGCGCATTGTCATTGGGCCGGGCATCCCTGGAACTTCGACAGGTTTGCTAACCATGATCAAGCTCGTCCCTTGGAAGTTGCCTCGCATTTCCATGACCGAAGGGGCTGATGAGTCGAACCAGAATGCCACGTACTGCTTTTTAAGTTGGTCGTAGCTGGCTAGGAACATGCCTTGCATCTTGCCGTTCTCTCCCATGTCCATGGTGTGATTCGTCTGGATGTAGCGATTATCCAAAGTCTTGTTACCGACCAACGTTGCCTTGCACGGCACCGGGTTTGGACCCATCCCGTAAACCTTTAGATTGCCGGTCCACTTACCAGCCAAGAACGAAATCTTTGCGAGTTCAGGCATTGGGGGCAGAGCCTGCATCGCCTGACCAGCAAAAGCGGTTGAGCATAGAAATGTGGTGAGCACGAAGATTTGTCTCATTTGGTCCTCCGCGCCTCGGGGCGCGCCTCATTTTAAGACTAAGCGCAGAGGAGTGTCAATTACTGACTATTGGGCTTATCTGTTGCGTGGCGATGGCAAACTTGCCTAAGCCAGCGGCTCTCGCTTCGTCAATGCACTGCACGACTATGCCATGCGAAGCCTTCTCGTCTGCATTGATCACCAGAGTCATCGACTTCAGATCCTTGCTGCCCGCCGCAGTGCGGATTGCGGTGCCCAACTGGGCGACCGATACCGGTTGACGGTCAAGGAAAACTTGTCCGGTCGCATCCACTGATAGCGCCAGGTTCTCATTCTCCTGCATGCGTTCTGAAGTTCCCGCTTTCGGCAAGTCGACCGGCATTGCGACCAACTTCGAAAGTGCCAAGGAGGAAAGCATGAAGAACACCAACAAGAAAAACATGGTGTCGACCATCGGAATAATCTCGATCTTGGTGCGCTTCAATTCAGAGCGGCGTTTGAACTTCATCTGACTCTGCCGGTAGTTAGACCTCATTTTCCTACGCTTCAGGTCTTCGAAATCGCAAATTAACCTAAAATCAAAGGAATGCAGGATAAAGCCAAGCAAGATGCGTTGAATCGGATTGCCCGGATGAACGGTCAGGTTAACGGCATCAAGAAGATGGTGGAGGAGGAGCGCTACTGCGTGGATATCCTGACCCAGGTTTCTGCCTTGCGCGCCGCGCTAGATCAACTTGGCGTCATTCTGCTCTCGACCCACCTAGAAAACTGCGTCTATGGCCACGATGACAAAGGCGACCATCCAAATGCCTACACCGCAGAAGAACGTCGGGAAGAGATTCGCGTCACGCTGAACCGATTCCTAAAGTAGCCTCCGAACTGTAACCTTCAAGCGTCCTTCCAATAATGAAGGTTGTGACGGAAAAAACTTTGGACATCGACAGGATTGCCCCTGAAGAGTATCCAGAAGGGCTCTACGACTTCGCGGCGACTGTCAAGGCGCTGGATGGACTGCCCGAGGATCCATCCCAGATCGATTCCCAATATCGAGATGCTGGGTTCGTCTCAATCGACAGTGCCTTCTCCCCTTCCGAGGTTTCGGACCTTCTCGACGCACTGTTCCAACTGACTGTCCGAGATCTCCCATCCCGAACTCAACTTCAATTTGAGAACCTTGCCACCCGAAAAATAGAGTCGTTGCCCCCTGAAGAGCGCTTGGACTATGTACGCAAGCTAATGTGGTTTGTGGATCTGGATCCTCGCATCGAGCAGGTTGCCTACGAACCAAGGCTCATCCGCATTGTTCGCCACCTCCTCGGCGCCGAGCCTGAGATGTTCCAAGAAATGGCTCTCCTAAAGCCACCCGGAATTGGCCGAGAAAAGCCCTGGCATCAAGATCACGCTTACTTCAACCTGCCAGAAGGCACGCACGTTGTAGGAGTTTGGATTGCCTTGGATGACACCTATCCCGAAAACGGGTGTATGCACTTTCTGCCCGGCGGACATCGATCCGGACCTGTCCCGCATTTCAATCGTCGGGATTGGCAGATTTGTGACACGGACATTCTCGGCAAGAGGCAGGCGGTCGCCTGTCCGCTCAAAGCCGGTGGGCTGCTGATATTCGACGGGCTTGTCCCGCACGGCACCCCTCACAATCGCACGGACACTCGTCGCCGCGCTCTGCAGTTTCACTATGTGGCCAAAGGAACACCGCGGACAACCACTGAAGAGCGCATGGCGATCTTCGGTTCCGAAGGCAGAGACGTGAGCTGCTGAGAAGCGCTAACCAGCTCGGACGACGATCAGGAGATCATTCATATTGGTGCCCGTTGGACCCGTCTTGACGAGCGTTCCCGCTGCCTCATGAAAATGGTAGCTGTCACTCGCCGCCAAGGTTGCTTGCACCTCAAAGCCCGCTGATCGCGCACGCTCGATCGTTCCGCCATCCACCAGCGCACCGGCCGCATCCGTCGGGCCGTCCGTTCCATCGGAGCCCGCGGCGAGCACCGCGAGATCCTCGCGACCGCCAATCACTTCAGCGAACGCACAAGCCAATTCCTGGGCGCGACCTCCCTTCCCGTTGCCCGTTTTTCGAACAACCGGTTCCCCAACTCCGATGGCGCAGACGGGGTTGCCGAACTTGACCTCCTTTGGAATCAACCCCTTCTTTTTCAGCATGCCTGGAATGTCTTTTGCTTCTCCGGACAACGTCGGCAGGGT
>JAFAFM010000033.1 GCA_023423495.1 Armatimonadota bacterium | reverse complement strand
GTAGGACGATCCGGATCGATGGGAAAAACCTGCCAACCCAACGACTTGGCTGGTTCGAAATTCACATGGGTGTCCTCAAAGAAAAGGATTTCTTCGCCGGCATGTCCAGATATCTCCTCAAACTTTCTGAAAATTCGCACGTCGGGCTTTTGCATATTCAAGTCGTGGGAAGCGACCCGCAGTTGGAGAAGCTGGTTACCGGGAAACCGCCCTGATTCATTCATATCGAGCCAATGCAGTTCGTTGGTATTGGAGAGACAGGCCGTCACCAGTCCAAGGTCATTCAGCTCGGCAATGATGCCCTCCACACCTTCATGCGGCTCCATCATGATGTGCGAATGCACCAATAGCGCTTGCTCGGGGGTGACACCTAGGAATTCAGCCAACTGCTGCGCGTAAATCTCCTTAGCGAGATTGCCACCTTGATAAGGATCAAATGGGGGAGCATCCAATAGCCGAGCCTCGGCCGCAACTCGGTCCGGCAGTTTGATTCCCGCATGGGTGGCCGCTTCGTGCCAGAAGTGAGTGATGTCGATGAGGACCCCGCCAACATCAAAACACACCACACGCACCATCGCCAAAGTTATACTCGGTACACATGGAGAGCGAACGCCCCCTCAGGTTAACGGCAGGTGCATGGGAACTCGAGTTTGAACGTACGACCGGCTGGGTGCGCTGCATCCGCCTCGGTGGGGTCGAAGTGGTCCGGGCGGTCTATGCTAATGTCCGGGACGAGAATTGGCGGACGCTGGCCCAACGCATCACCCATTGTCATGTGTCCCAGGGTGAGGGCGCTTTCGAGGCAGATTGGACGGCCGAATTAGACTCCTTGGCTTTCGCTTGGAATGGACACCTCTCCGGCAGCGACGATCGGATCACGGTCGAGTGGACTGGAACGGCCAAACAGGAGTTCGAGACCCGGCGAACCGGTATGTGCGTGTTGCATCCGATGGAACTGAAAGGGCAGCCGTGCACGGTTATTCATGGTGATGGGAAGTCGGAAGGTTGCTCCTTTCCGACTTCCATCGAACCTCATCAACCGTTCTTCGACGTTCGGCAGATTCGACACAAAGCGGGCGACGCAGAAGTTCTGGTGAGCTTTGAAGGGGAAGTTTTCGAAATGGAGGACCAGCGTAACTGGACCGACGTTTCGTTCAAAACTTATTGTCGCCCACAGGCTTGGCCCCAGCCATATCAACTACAAGAGGGCGATCTCGTTCGACACTCGGTCACCCTGGTCTATCAGGGGGTGGCCACGGCTCCCCAAGTGCAGTGTTACACAACGTTGACCAAGTCTGACCAGGAAGTCCAGTTACCTTTGATCGGAACACTGGCTCACCAAAAACCGGACGAGTTTGATTTTGTCCTCGACTCGGACGATGTCGCTGACTGGACGGCGACCGGCTTTGGTCGAGTCTATGCGGTATCTGGCCAATTTGTGGAATTGAATCGCAACCGTCCTGACATGGGCGAGTGGGACGGAGTCGCCTATCAAGCCTCGCCCCAAGTGCACGCCTTCGACGACCGATCCGTCATGGAGAACACTTACGGACTTGCTGAAACTGTCAAAACAGCAAAACTCATTGCTCAAGGCAAGCCGGTGTGCGTGGGGCCAGTCAGGCTAAGGAGAACGAATTTGGGCCGGGACCCACGCTTGGATATGCCACTTGGGCCAGCCTGGTTAGTGGCTACGATTGTCAGCGCCGCCCGAGGCGGCGCCGATGCAATTTGCATCTCCGAAGCCGACGACTTCCGAGGGCCCTTGGCAGAAGCCATGCAAGTTTTCGCGGGCCGGGGCAGGCTGACCCTGCTTCAAAGCGATATGCCTTACCGATGTCTTGGATTTATCAATTCGGTTGGCCAAACTGTGCTCGTTAACCTTCGGCCGTTCGCCACCTCCGTGCGTTATGAAGGTGAAGTAGAGCTTGAGCCCTACGAAATTCGGGTCTCGGGCGGATCGGCTCTCGAAGATTCATAATGGACTTTGCCACAGCGGAGCATCAACGCTCGGCAGCAGAACACAACGCATGAAGATTGGAATTGGCAGCTATGCATACGGATGGAATATCCAGCGGGGCATGACTGCCGAGCAGCTGCTAGACCACGCGATTGAAGTTGGCGCCGACGTCGTGCAGGTGTGCGACAACCTTCCGCTTTTCGAACTCGATTGGACAACTCTGTCTTCGAAGGCGACTGATCACGGGATCATTCTTCAGGTCGGCAATATCGGCACGCCGGGCGATTTAATCCGGACAGCCGAAATTGCGGGGAAGATCAAGTCTCCGATTATCAGATTTGTTATCGGGCCGGCGTTTGCAACTCAAAGCGCGCATGAAGTGGCCGACGATTTTCGAGACGCAGCCCGGATTTGCAGCGAGAATGGTGCTCGTTTGGCGATCGAAAATCAGGAATATTTCCGCGCACCCCAATTCGCCGAGATCGTGAGCTTGATTGGACACGGCGCGGCGATCACTCTGGACACCGCCAATTCGCTTGCCAACCTAGAAGGCACGGAATGCCTAATCAAATACCTGGCCGACCTCAGCATCTGCCTCCATGCGAAAGACGTGGCAGTGGAACGCGAATTCCACATGTTTGGTTTCCGGGTCTTCGGAGTTCCGGCTGGACAAGGTGCCGTCGACTTCCACCTGCTCAAGCAGAGCCTTCCGAAGCTTGAATCCGTAATTCTGGAGCAGTGGGTCCCAACTGTGAATAATCAGCCACCCACTACGAACGAAGTCGAGATGGTGGCTCCGGGCTTGAACTACCTGCGGTCGATTTGGAAGGACTGATTAGCGGCCGCCGAGCCCGCTCAGCTGAATTCCTTTCATGAAGTATCGCTGCGCGCAGAAGAACAGCACCACAGTTGGAAGGATGTGGATTAGGGAGGCCGCCATCAATTGGTTTGTCTCGGTTGAATAGCTGTCTTGGAACATCCGGAGACCGATGGAGACGGTGTACTTTTCCGGTGAGTTTAAGTAGATTAGTGGTCCGTTGAATTCATCCCAGTGGCCGATGAAACTCAACACCGCAACGGTTGCGATAACCGGTCCTGAGAGCGGCAGCAATATCTTCCACCAGATTCTAAAGAATCCCGCGCCATCGAGCATTGCGGCTTCATCGAACTCTCGCGGGATGGTCAAGAAGAACTGACGCATCAGGAAGATGTTAAAAGCGCCGCCGCCAAATAGCGAAGGTAGGATCAGCGGATAGAACGTGTCGATCGCGCCCAACTCGCGCCAGATCATGAAAACCGGAATCATCGTGACTTGCCCGGGCAACATCATGGTTGCCAGCATCACGTAGAACATGAAGTTTCTCCCCCGAAACTCAAATCGGGAAAACCCGTAAGCCACGAGGGAACCAGAAATGACAGTGGCCACGGTGGTCGTGAGGGTGATGAAAAGCGTGTTCCAAACCCATTGCGTGAAGGGCAGCGCCGTCCAAGCCTTGGAAAAGTTTTCCCAGAGGGGCGGATTTGGAATCCACTGGGGCGGAAATTGGAAGACGTCCTGGTTGTCCTTCAGAGCGGTGGACACGGTCCAAAGGAAGGGAATGAGGAAGATGCCACCTAAGAGGACAAGGGCTACCCAAGTTAACACCTTGCCAAGGTTCATTTCGCTCCCTCGTAGTGCACCCAGCGCCTCGATGCCCAAAATTGGAATGCTGTCACGGCAAGCAAGATCAAAAAGAGAATCCATGCCATGGCGCTCGCCTTGCCCAGCTTGAAGTACTCAAAAGCATTTCGGAAGAGGCTCAGGGCATAAAAGAGCGTTGCATTATTTGGCCCTCCACTTGTCATGAAGTAAGCCTGAGTGAAAACTTGGAACGCCCCGATGAATCCCAAAATGAAGTTAAAGAAGATGACTGGTGACAGTTGGGGCACGGTTACCGCCCAAAACTGCTGCCATGGGCTCGCACCATCGATTCGCGCCGCTTCGTAATAACTCTCCGAGATTCCCTGAAGACCCGCCAAGAAGATCACCATACGACCGCCGCCAATTCCCCAAAGCGACATCAGGATAAATGCGCCCAGGGCATATTTCTCATCAGCCAACCATTGGGCCCCAGAGAACCCGAAGAGCCCAAGTGTCCAATTGAGAAGCCCGTAGTCCGAATTGAAAATCCAGGCCCAAAGGAGTGACGATGCCGCCGCAGGAACCAAAGAGGGCAGATAAAAGAGCGTGCGGAATAGCCGTTGACCGCGGATTTTCTGATTAAGCAACAGGGCGAGCGCGAGGGATCCTGCAACCCCTAACGGCACCGAGATCAATGCGTAGATTACGGTGACCTGAAGCGATTTCCAAAAGAGCGGGTCCTGCGTGAGAAGCCGTTCGTAGTTCTTTCCGCCGATCCACTCCATGTTCGAGAGGTCGTACTTGGTAAAGCTCAGATAGAGCGAAACCAGCATCGGCCCCGCCGTAAAGATGAGGAAGCCCAGAAGCCACGGCAGGGTAAACAGAAAACCCGCCGTCGATCGCTTGATCGTTCGCCCCTTTATAATCCGGGGTCCTCCGCTAAAACCTTATTGAGCGCCTTCGCCGCTCGCTCCACCACAACTTGTGCATCCCGCTCTCGTCCCGCGAAAAGATTGTCCAATTCGGGACTTAAAGTCTGCATAAGTTCTTGCCATCGCGGGCCGATCGGCAACGCCTTCCCTTTCGCCACTGTCATGGCGACGGCCTCCATGTTGAACGGCTTTTCGGGAGGGTGAAGAAATGCATCGGATTTGGCCAGTGCGATGCGAGTCGGGGACTGACGCCGGGCTTCGATATAAAGGATTCTTTCGGCAATGGGCCCCGTGATAAACTTCATTAACCGCCACGCGGCATCGGGATTTTGCGTCTCGCGGTACATCACGAGCTGATTGCCCTTCACGAACAAGGAGTCGTCCTTCGGGCCGAGAGGCATCGGGCAAATCTCCCAATCGAACTTAGTAATTTTTTCTCTGTACACCGCCGACATACCAACGTAGTTGAATTCCAACGCGAGTTTTCCGGTTTCGAAGTTAAAGGCCGAATTCGCACCCTGAGCCGGCGTTGCGCAGACTTTGTGCTTCCACCGTAGGTCCGCGATCCACTGCAAAGCCGAAGCTGCTTCCGGACTATCTAACAGGCAACGGTCGAGCGCGTCGTTGAACAGCTTTCCGCCAAATGCCTGGATGACGGCAATATAAAAGGGCATCGGCGGAGAATTGACCCCGAGTTGAAGTGGTCGGCCAGACTTGTCAAACCGGGTGCACCTCTTGGCGTACTCGAGAACTTTGTCGTAAGTCCACTCACCGCGGGCCCACAAAGCGTTGGGATCCTCGAGCCCATTTTCGGCAAGGATCTTCTTGTTGTAGAACATGATGCCGCCGCCAAAAAGCACGTTCAGCCCGTGAATCCGACCGTTTACTCTCCCCTCGTCGACCGCCAATGGATAGAAGTCACTCAACTTGAATTCTTTGTCCTTGGCGATAAATGGCTCCAGGTCCATGAAGTAATTGCGCGTCGCCAACTGCGGGAAGTCATAGTGATCGACGCGAACTACATCCGGGGCTGTGCGCGATGCAAACATGACGACCATCTTGTTCCGGTAGCTGCTTCCCGGAACCTTGAACAGACGAACATTTATGTCGGGGTTGCGCTTGTTGAACTCATCGACAATCCGCTGCTCAAGCGCCAATTGCTGGACGTTCCCCCAGGCCATATAACGCAGTTGGATTCGGGAATCTTTTGGACCACTACAGCCGCCTGCACAAAGCACCGCTAGTAACAAGACCGCCCGAATCACACGCTTATCCTACAAGAATTCGGGGCGCGTGAGTGTTGGGACTAGCTGGCAGTCTCAATCACTTCTAAAACCGAAGGATCGATGTACGACTTCTGACAAACGGTCACGGTATTGCCCAGAGTATCTGCAACCTCCGCGATGATTTCCTTGACGGCCTTTTTGGTCTTCGGTTTCCGTTCCTTGATCAAAGCCGCCGCCATAGTGGTGGCTCCGACGGTGCGATAGGCTTTTGCGCTTAAGTCTTGGCCGCCATGTTCTTTTAGGTAGTTGTTCACGTCGCGAGAACTCACCGGGACGGGCCCTTCACCCTCGTGCATATATTGGAATAGCCGCTTACCAGGCATTTTCTTGAGGGTCTGGAGATGCTTGGCCAGGGTGCGGTCCGCCACTTCCACTACATGGTCCTTCCCGCTCTTGCCACGAAACATGAAGGTGATCTTTCCACCTTCGATTTGAACATGCCGGTTCCGCAGGGTGGTTAAACCGTAAGATCCGTTTTCTTCCGCGTACTTGTCGTTTCCAATCCGAATCAGCGTTTTGTCCAAAAGCCGAACAAGCATCGCCAAAACCTTAATCTTCGGCAACCCGGATTGCCTGAGGTGCGCTTGGCACACCATCCTGACCTTTTTGATCGATCGTCGCAGCTTCGCGATCGATTGATATTTCTGCTGTTCTCGGTGCTGCCGATAGCAAGGGTGGTAGAGGATTTGCTTCCGCCCCTTTTGGTCACGGCCGGTCGCCTGGATATAGCCATTGGGATTCAGGCAGATCCAAACGTCTGTCCAAGCCGGCGGGATCACCAGCGAACGGATGCGTTCAATCGTCTCGTCGTTGGCGACCTTCTGCCCGTCGGGAGTGTAGTAGCAGAAACCCTTGCCAGCTCGTCGACGCGTGATGCCGGAATCTTCAGTCCTGACTGGGCTCAAGCCTAAGCCTTTCAGTTCAGCCTTTGTTGCACGCATCGCTTATCCGTTGATGATTTCGCCGCCATTTGGATGCAGGCATTGACCGGTGATATAGGAAGCTTCTCGTGAGGCCAGGAACACGAAGCTGGAAGCGACCTCTTCCGGCTGACCGGCCCGCTTCATCGGGGTGTCCTTCCCAAAGTCCTTGACTTCCTTTTCGGAGAAAGTGGACGGAATCAATGGAGTCCAAATGGGACCGGGCGCGACCATATTCACTCGAATCTTCTTGTCCGCGAGTGCTTGAGAAAGTGAACGCGTAAAAGCGACGATCGCACCTTTCGTGGATGAGTAGTCCAGCAGATGGCCGCTTCCGCGGTAAGCGGTTACGGATGTCGTATTGATGATCGACGCGCCCTCCTTCAAGTGGGGCAATGCCGCCTGGACCATGTAAAAGTAGGAAAAGATGTTCGTCCGGAAGGTTCTTTCAAGCTGTTCGGGAGAGATGTCAAGAATGGACTCCTGAGGATGCTGCTCAGCAGCGTTATTAACAAGCACGTCGAGCTTGCCAAACTTGTCAAGAACTTGTTGGATCGCCTTATCACAGAAACCCTTGTCGCCGGCATCACCGGCAATCGAAATGCAAGACCTGCCTTGCTCTTCGACCAGTTGCTGCGTCTCTTGGGCATCCCGCTCCTCTTCAAGGTAAAGGACGGCAACGTCCGCGCCTTCGCGCGCAAAGGCGAGGGCAACGGCCCGCCCGATTCCGCTGTCGCCCCCGGTAATAACGGCAACCTGATCTTGCAAGCGTCCGCTTCCCTTAAGCAATTTATCCTCGGCAACCGGGGTTGGAGTCATCTCATGCTCGTTGCCTGGCCTGTGATCCTGGTGTTGTGAAGGTTGCTCGGTCGGGTAGTTCTTGGTGGAGATGGACATGATTTTCCTTTCATTGGACCGGGCACCTGAGTAAACGGTTTCGCGAGTTCGGGACTAATCTATCCAAGCTGTTTAGTCGCGTTTTACGACGAAAGCGGATAACGTACCGACATGTCCAAACGGATCGATCGCCGTGAGTTTATTGCTGCCGCCGGAGCGGCCAGTTTGGCTTTAGTAACGACTTCGATGGCCACAGAACAGAAGCCTCAGCTTAATCGTCGTGCCCCCAAGGGAGCAAAGTCTGCGGCTGGTCTCGTCGCCCCCAAGCTCGATAAAGTCCGATTGGGCTTCATCGGAGTGGGTGCCAGGGGAAGTGGCCATGTCAGCCAAGTCCTGAGCATCGAGGGCGTCGAGGTCATCGCCATTTGCGACAACCATGCTCCTACGGCCGAGCGCAGCATCAAAACCGTTGTAGATAAGACCGGCAAAGCTCCCGTTGCCTACACGAACGGCGACACAGATTACAAGCGGATGCTAGACCGGGAGGACATCGACGCCGTCATTATCAGCACTCCGTGGGATTGGCATGTGCCGATGGCGGTGGATACCATGAGAGCCGGCAAGCACGCCTTCGTGGAAGTACCAGCCGCGACCACTGTAGACGATTGCTGGAAGCTTGTGGACACCTCTGAAGTCACGCAGAAGCACTGCATGATGATGGAGAACGTGAACTATGGTCGCGAGGAACTGTTGGTGCTTAACATGTGCCGACTCGGCGTATTTGGCGAGTTGCTGCACGGCGAAGCGGCATACATCCACGATCTACGGGGGCAAATGCAAGAAGTGGAGCGGGGGACCGGTTCCTGGCGAACCTATGAATATGCCGAACGAAACGGCAACCTGTATCCCACCCATGGACTGGGGCCTGTGGCTCAATACATGAATATCAACCGTGGAGACCGCTTGGACTACATGTCTTCCGTGAGTACACCCAGCCGGGTCCGCGAAATGTACGCCAAAGCCAATTTCCCCGCAAATCACAAGTGGAACAAGTTGAAATTCGTGGCCGGCGACCTCAGCACCTCGATTGCGAAGACGGTGAACGGGAATACGTTGATGATCCAGTGGGACGAGCAGCTTCCACGTCCGTACACCCGGCACAACCTCATTCAGGGAACCAAGGGGATTTGGGCAGGCTTCCCCAACCGCGTCGTCATCGAAGGCAAGACCAAATCCACCCACGAGTGGACCCAAGGCGCAGACCTTGAGCCGATCTACAAAGAGTACGAGCACCCCCTGTGGAAACGTGTGGGTGAAGAGGCGAAGCGTATGGGCGGACACGGAGGCATGGACTTTGTCATGCTGTGGCGCATCGTGTACTGTCTTCGAAACGGTTTGCCTTTGGATCAGGACGTCTACGATGCCGCCACTTGGTCGGTCATCACGCCGCTTAGTCAGTGGTCGGTCCAGAACCGCGGACAGTCCATCGACGTACCCGACTTCACCCGCGGCAAGTGGAAGACCATGAAGCCGCTCGGAATCGTTAGCTAGTTAGGCTCCGTGGTCGAATTCCTCGGCCACGAGTTCTTCTTGGTCAACGCTCGTTCCGGATTTCTTGTCGTAGTGCTTCTTTGCTTCCTCGAAAGTCATGGTGGGGTTAGACCACTTAAGATCCTTTGTGGCAAGCATGAGATCGAAGAACTTAACATTAGGGGTAATACCCGCTACACGGTCACTCCATGGACCCACAGCGGTCACCAATACATGGTCGCAGGTGTGGTTGCCGCTCGTCCAAGTGACCTTGCTGTGGTTGCCCAACACGGCGGCAAGAGTGGCGCCCGTCGATCGGTGGAAGCTTGAAACCTTTAGCGGAGAATTTCCGGCTCTGGCCGCGACGACCGCATCGGCTTCATCGTTGCTGAGACCGATGCCGAGTTTCTCCTTGACTACATCCTGAACATCACTTCGGGTTGCAGAAGAGCCGATGTGAGGCAGAATTCCTTCAAAGCTGGACTTCATGCCTTCGAGAAGCTTCAGCCCCGCCGTGGACTCGATGTACTCG
>JAFAFM010000020.1 GCA_023423495.1 Armatimonadota bacterium | reverse complement strand
GTCAAATACAGTCAATAAATCGCGCAATCAGCATGTTGGGAATGAACACTATTCGGTCGCTAGTTGTAGGAGTAGCATTCCAGCAAATCATCTCCACTCGAACACCAGCTTCAAAGTTCAACAAGCTGGAATTCTGGCGACACAGCTTGGGCGTAGCGATCGGATCAAGAATTTTGGGCAAGCTGAAGCAGCCACTCAAAGCTGAGGAATTGTACGTTGCCGGCATGCTCCATGACGTTGGGCTGCTAGCCTTGGACCGCTTTCATCCAACGGAACTCGACCAGGCATTTAGCTATGCGCTGGAGACCGACATGCAACTGCACGAAGCGGAGAAGATGCTCTTCGGGTTCGATCATGCTCAGGTCGGCGGCTTATGTGCCGAGCGTTGGGGGCTTTCCGACCTTGTGCTGGACGCAATACGCCATCACCATGGGCCTCGCCAATCTGTGGATCATCTTGAATCAACGGCAATCGTAGGGCTTGCCGACAGCTTGGCCCATCAGTGCGGGCTCACGAACAACTTCCACCGCTTGGCGCAGGAAGTCGAGCCAGAGTTGCTGGAGATCGTGGATTTACCGGCCGAGCAACTGGATGCCATCAAGAACGTGATTGTGCTCGAAATTTCTCGGGCTGAAGAAGCTTTCAACATTTGTTGAGGACCGACTCTCGCCGGCCCTCAACTTGGACTTTAATGCTCGGATTCGTGCGCAGCGCGCTGCTTTGCATACTCTGAGATCAGATGTTGTTGCTCAGGATGAGGCAACTCCTCGTAGTGATCCACAGACTGACGGAATCTGCCCCGACCTTTCGTTATCGAGCGAAGGTCGAGAGCGTATCGCATCATCGTGGCCATCGGTACCGTTGCCCGGATGCGCGTCTTGCCTGGACTGATCGGGTCCATGCCTTGCATGCGGCCCCGACGGCCATTAAGGTCACCAACTACATCGCCGACGCAATCGTCGGGAACGTCGACTTCCACGGTCAGTACGGGCTCCAGAATGGTTGCCTGAGCTTTTTCGGCGGCAGCCCGAAGCGCAAGGGCTCCTGCTGTCTTGAAGGCCTGCTCATTGGAATCGACATCGTGGTAACTGCCGTCGTAGACCGTTACCTTGAAGTCGACTACCGGGTATCCAGCGACGAGGCCATGATCGGCAGCTTCGCGAATACCTTTCTCGATTGCAGGAATAAAGTTCTTCGGAATAGCGCCACCGACTACCTTATTGTCAAATGTGAATCCACCGCCCCGCTCTAACGGTTGGAGTTCAATCCAGCAGTCACCAAACTGGCCCTTACCGCCCGTTTGACGTTTGTGGCGTCCTTGCGCCTTGGCGGATCCGCGCACCGTTTCCTTGTACGGAACTCGGGCATCTTCTATCTTGACGTTGACCCCGAATTTGGATTTGAGCTTTTCGATGATCGTCTCGAGGTGGATGTCGCCCATGCCTTCCAAGATTTCTTGGTGAGCCACGGGATCGCGAGAGTGTCGAAAGGTTGGATCTTCCTCCATCAGCCGCAAAATCGATTGTCCCAGCTTGTCTTCATCGGCCTTGGTCGCCGGGACCACCGCGATGCGATAGATAGGTTCCGGAAAGTCGATTGCCGGCAACATGATGCGGTCTTTCGCCGAGCAAAGTGTGTCTCCAGTGTGAGTGTCTTGGAGCTTGGCAATGGCGCATATATCACCGGCGGTCACGACCGTCGCGGGCTCTTGGCCTTTGCCGTGGGCGAAGAAAAGGTTGTGAACGCGCTCATCTTTCTCCCGATTTGCGTTCAACACATGATCATCCGCTTTCAGCGTGCCGCGGAAAATTCGGACGAAGTTGATCTTGCCGACGAATGGGTCAGCGGTGGTCTTGAATACAAAACCTGCAAGCGGCGCGGCTGGGTCTGGCTTGATCTCAACGCCGTCAAAGCTTTTCGGCATATCGACCGGGGACGGCAATTCGTGAATGATACGGTCTAACAGCGTCGCTACGCCAATTCCGCTTGCGGCCGAACCCAATAGGATCGGTACGACCTTGCCAGTTTCGACGCCCACCAACAGGCCATGCTCGATTTCCTCCTCGGTGAGCTCCTGGCCATCGAGATACTTCATGGCGAGGTCGTCATCACCCTCGGCAGCCGCATCCATCATCTTGTCCCGACGCTCGGCGGCTTCTTGGGCATAGCCCGACGGCACATCTTCCACTTCGACGCCGCGGTCCTTGCCTTTGTAAACCTTCATATTTAGAAGGTCCAAAACTCCACTGAATGCGGCCTGGTGTCCGATCGGAATTTGAACTCCGACAACCTTACGGCCATAGCGCTCGTGCAAGGTGTTCATCAAGCCCTCGTAGTCTGCGTTGTCACGCTCCAGCTTGTTAACAAAGATGCATTTGGCGAGGCCATGCTCTTCCGCAATTTCCCATGCCAGCTCAAAGCCTACGTCCAGGTCGGCTTTGGCTTCCGTAACAATGATCATCGCCTCCACGACTCGCGCTACCCCGTGCAGGTCTCCGATAAAGTCGGGATAGCCAGGAACGTCGATGAGGTTGACCTTGACGCCATTCCATTCGAGAGGAACGACGCTCGCATTGAGCGATATCTTTCGCCGGATCTCCAGGGGATCAAAGTCGGATTGGGTGTTTCCGGCGTCCACGCTTCCGACTCGGTCGGCTGCTCCGGCGGTGTAGAGCATGTGCTCGACCAGCATGGTCTTGCCACTACCGCCGTGGCCTACAATGGCGACGTTTCTAATGTTCTCAGCAGAATACTGCTTCATGGGAACCCTCCTTCGGGTGAGATTCCAGCAGTCTCGGCGCCGGGCGTCAAAACCGCCTGTCTCATCTTACGCTTATTGTTAGAGGAAGGTAAAGGGAGAAACGCCGAAACCAGTGGTAATCTGAATTCCATGAGTAGGCTCAATTTCGCAATTGCAATTCTCTGTGCGGTCGCAGTTACCTCATTACCAGGTAATGCTATTGCTCAAGAGCCGCAGAAGGAAACGCTCCGAGTCAAATTCGACCCGAAGCGAGATCCGCAGAAGGATCTCAAAGCGGCGATTAAAGTTGCCAAGAAGGACAACAAGCGAATCCTGCTGGATGTCGGAGGCGAGTGGTGCGGATGGTGCCACAAGCTGGATAAGTTCTTCGCCACAAATGCCGAAGCCGCGAAGATACTGAAGGAAAAGTACGTGGTCGTGAAGGTGAATTTCAGCCCAGAGAATGAGAATAAAGCGTTTCTGAGCCAGTACCCGCAAATCAAGGGATACCCGCATCTCTTTGTTCTGGACAAGGAAGGCAAGCTGCTGCACTCGCAGGATACGGGACTGCTGGAGACCGGGCCTGAGCACGATGCCGCGAAAGTCATTCCTTTCCTAAAGAAGTGGTCGAGCTAGCCTCAGTCCCGGGACCGTAAAAGGATTGCAAAACCTCATACCGTAGGAGCCCAAAGAAGGGAAGTGCCCTTCCGAAAGGAACCTACGAATGAAGAACCCATTGCTTTCCACCCTAATCCTCAGCGCAGCCCTGGCTACTGTTTCCCATGCTCAAAATGGCGCGTCCTCCAGTCACTATTCTTCGCGCGGTTACACTCAGACGACCTATCTGAGCAAGCCCGGGCTTAGCGGCATGTTCACTGTCTCCCAAGACTCGATCACCAGTCAAGGTAAGAGCCTCGGTGTGATGGTGCAAGGCAACGCAACGGGCTGGCTGCCCAACGGACACATGGTCGCTTACATTGGTGACTACCAGGAATGGCATGGCATGGTGAATCCCACCAATCCTTCGCTTAACGGCACCGGCTACGTCGGTGGCTGGTTCACCGCCAGACGTATGGAATATGCGTTCGGACCTGGGGGCATCCAGATGGTGTCCAACGTTCCCGGCCAAATGTTTGTCGAATCCACTCTCGAGAATCCGGCGTTCATCGATCGATCTTCGGACAATGACCACTTCACCTTGACGCTTCCGGGACTCGGCATGATCTTTTCGGTCAAGTCGAAGTACGGCGGAAAGATCGGCTTTGAGCCAACCGGCACCGGTGCGATGGCATTCGCTGCGAACGGCATTGTCGAGGGCTTGTTTGAGATCGGCACGCCGGTTAACCCGGCAAGCTGGATGGGCTGGATTACCAGTTCCTCCACCGAAGTCATCGGAAACTAACCGAACCCGAAACGCAAAAATGCCTCCACCTGCATTGGTGGAGGCATTTGTTGTTTCTTTGACCAGTCCGAGCTATTCGCCGGAGTTCTGTCCGCCCTTGTTGCCGTCGCCCTGGTTGCCCTGGTCGCGACCCTGTTGCATATCGCCTTGGCCCTTCTGGGTGTTGCCTTTGTTTTCTTGGTTGCCGTCTTTCTCACCACGCTGGCCGCCTTGGCCACCGTTGTCTTGCTGGCCACCCTGGTTCTGGTTGCCCATGTTGCCTTGGTTACCTTGGTTTTGATCTTGGTTGCCCTGGTTTTGACCCTGATTACCCTGGCGTTCTTCCTTATCTCGACCGCCCTGATTTCCCTGGCCGCCCTGCTGCCCTTGCTCCCAATTCTGGTTGCCTTGGTTGCCGCCCTGCCC
>JAFAFM010000355.1 GCA_023423495.1 Armatimonadota bacterium | reverse complement strand
TGGAGAAAAGCATCGGGAAACCCAAACTCGAAGATTCCTCCTGTGATCACGGGAAACTGCGGGACATGGCCCACGTCGGTCCGCTCCCAGACTTGATCCTTATCGCGGCGGAAAGTCCAAAGTGTCTTGGGCTCCTTTGTACTGAACTTCATGCTCGACTGGGTGCCGTAGACTTCAAAAAACCAGGTGTTCATCTCTCCGGGCATAATGCGCTTTACTTCCAGACGCATCGGAACTTCGTGGCCTTCGATCGTGGCATCTACATTCCAGACAGCGTTATCGTCGGTATCGCAAGGCACCCATTTCCCAGCTGAGTCTTGCCGTTGCTCGAAAATATTGCTTAGCTGGGCGTGAACGCGAACAGGTTTCCAGCCGAGACGCAGAGGTATATGCCAGACGTGGAGGCCAAGGTCATTCATTACCCCGGCTTCTCCACAACGAGCTTTCTGGCGTTTCCAATTGATCGGCTTATTCGGATCTAAGTCGCTGGAATGCCAGAAGCCTGCGCGGACCTCGATAATTCGCCCTAACGATCCCTCTCGAACAGCGTCCACAATCCGCTTCACTGCCGGATAAAAAGGAAATTCGCTCGAACAGCGGACAAAGCGCGAAGTGGTGCGGGCGGCCATGGCGATGTTCATTGCCTGGTGAAGATCCATCCCAAACGGTTTCTCAGCGAAAAGGTCTTTGCCTGCATTGAGGACGTCGGTGTAGATCTGCTCGTGCAGATCATGAGGAACGGCCACATACACGAGGTCTATTTCGGGCATGCGAAGCAACTCCCGATAGTCGGTCGCTCTTAAGCTGATACTGGGGATGCGCTCGTACCAGGCGAGGGCGTCGGGATTGGCATCAGCAACGGCCAGAATCTGGGGCTGGACGGCAGGTACTTCCAACGCGCACCATCTCAAGATGGCGCTGGCCGCCTCCCGACCCATGAGCCCGCCCCCAATGATCCCAACATTCACCATTGCGACGAACTTTATCCTATCAGAGCGGCGTACTCCAAAATGCTATACTTGAAAGAGTTGCGGAGAGATGGCTGAGTGGACGAAAGCGCCCGCCTGCTAAGTGGGTAAGGGGGTTAACCTCTTCTCGGGTTCGAATCCCGATCTCTCCGCCAGAACTTTTTCGTGGCCCACCCGTCACTGAGTGAAGAGACCATTTTTCCGATCATGGAATATTGGTAAAAGCGATGCGAAGAATCCTGCTCATCGTATGTGCAACGATCAGTTCTCTGAGTTTTGGTCAGAGTCTGGACCAATACCTGGCGCTTCGCAAGCAATACAAAATCACCCAAGCGGTGGGTGTTCCGGCACTGGAAACCCTTGTCGGGTCCCGGGTAGTTGAAGTCCAAGGCAAAGTGAAGGGCGTCTTCAAGGTGCAAGATCGGGCGGCTCTGATGCTGGAGCGCACCGACGGCGGCACGGAGATCATCGACGCAAACGGTATTCCCGACTGGCTGAGTGGAAACGAAGTCCCGGCGCGGCTGATCGTGAAAGCAACCCGCCCTCACGAAAATGCCCAGCTGCGATGCAATCTCATTGGCGCGGCTCCGGAAAGCAAGATCAAAGCGATTGAGGACGTCGAAGCCCAGAAGGCAGCGGCCCGGCGAAGATTGGAAGGAAACAAGGCATCCCGAAGCGCGACTTCCTCAGCGAGCGCCAAGAATTCTGGTTTATACGGACCGATCGGCAAGGGCGGACAGAAGGCAGCCAAAAACTGGAGTCTTCCCGCCCATGAAGTCACGCCGATTTACGCAGGTTTTATCAAGAGTCGAAACAGGGGCCTGTCCGACGGTGAAGCCTATCGAATCGCGGAAGGCATTGTCGGATTCAGCTTGAAGTACGGCGTCGATGCCCGTCTCATCATGGCCATGGTCTTGGTAGAGAGTGGCTTCAACCCCAGCGCCACCAGCCGAGCCGGAGCCATGGGACTTGGCCAATTAATGCCGGGAACCGCCGCCGGAATGGGTATCGGCAATCCATACGACTCGATGGAAAACCTTTACGGATGCGTAAGGATTGTAAGAGGACACCTCGATAAATACGGAAAGCAAACTGGCGACAAATTCCAAGGCTTGATCCTAACCCTGGCTGCTTACAACGCGGGTAGCGGCGCTGTACGCCGGCACGGGGGCGTCCCGCCATATAAAGAAACTCAGCGGTACGTTCAGAAAGTCATCGGCTGGTACCGTGCTCTGTCCGGCGCATAGACGATCAAGACGGGCGGGCGAAGGCCTGAGCTCTCGATTGCCGATCCTGAATCATATGCTCGGTCGATTCCGAAACGACCGCGAAATCGAAGCCGCGATCGGTACATGCTCGCATTGGGTTTTGTTGGTAGGCCACCCGGAAAACGGGATCGTCGCGCAAAAGGTCGGCCACAAGCGACCCTTGCCAAGCCTTTAATTCCTCGATCAGAGCTTGCATTTCCGTGGATTCGGGCTGTCCCAAATCTACGGCTCTCAGGTAGGACTTAACGGCTTCCCCGCACATGCCAAGGCTTTGATAAGCACCGGCAAGCAGGGAGTGGTAGCCCGGCTCATAGGGGTTAAGAGCAATTAGCTTCTTCAAAGTGACTAACAGCTCATCCAATTGTGTCGATTTCCACTGGGTCTTGGCAAGCGTTTCCAATGCAGGTACGTGGTTTGGATCATTTCGCAAAATTCGCCGAGCTTCTTCCACTCCGCAATTTGCGACCGATTCCAATTCCAAGTTAACCTGCATAGCTAATCTCAAACCATCTTCCTGATGGTCCAGCTTTTTACCGTCCGGAGCAACTTGCTCCGATACCTTCACTTTTCTCCCCATTTCTGAACCTCTGGCATGCGATATGCATACCAATTGCGTACCGGTTCGCACTTCAACTCTATCGCGTGTTTGAGGCTGGTGACACGCGCAAATGTACCGGTAATAGGGGTTCAGGCTGTAACTTGGGAAAAAACCTCGTGTTCTTGCCTATGTATTTCTGCGACTTTAGCCCGAATACCAAGGGGCGCAGAGACGTTGCCGTCCGCTGTTTCGATGTCTACAAGAGAGGCTAGGGACGTTGCCGATGTAGCCCACTTAGATGCATCTTCGAGAGATTTATTGGGTAGGAAGGCGACGAAGTCCCCTTCGTCTCTTCTGCACAAACCGCCGCCCGCTGGGAGCGTCTTAACGAGGCGAGAAGCCAGCTTCCTGAGCGCATTCTCCAGATTAAAGCGACCGAAGGTATCCAACAAGCT
>JAFAFM010000015.1 GCA_023423495.1 Armatimonadota bacterium | reverse complement strand
AATCAGAATTTGGGGTCCAGTTACCCATAAGCCGGTGAGCAACGGTGGGGGCATCCAACCCACTGGCGGTCGCAAGGGCTCGGATCACGAGTTCCTGGGAGACTCCGACGCGAAAGGCGCCGCCAATGATTTTGTTCAGCACGAATCTCTCAGGCTGATTCAATTCCAACCAGTACTGAGTCAGAAGCTCTCGCTGAACCGATTCCTCGGCTCCTGCTAGGACTGGCAGCCTGTCTTCCATCCATTCGTGGAGGGGTGGCGGTTCTTGGGTCTCTGCGGCATCACCCAAAACGAGCGCGATTGTTTCTCCAAGGTCCCCCACAGCGTCGTAACACTCTCCAAACAGCCACGGTGGAATGCCTGCCAACTCATAAGCCCAAACCTGCATCTTGGTGGAATTCACCGCCCGCTTTGGTCGACGCCCACAAAGCAGAGCGACTGTCCACACTGCGTCTTCCGGTGGGGCGGAAGCAAAGTACTCCGCCATAACAGCTACCTTTTCAGAGGTCTTGTTGGTGGAGTCGATCCTGGAGTACAGACTCGCGAATCGCTTCAATCTCCCTCCTCTGCAGACGGATCGTCTTGTTCACCCTCGTATTCCGTGTGAAGGACCTTGGCATCCATTCCCTGTTCGCTCAGATAGCGAACTACCGTATCCGAATATCCATGCGTCACCAAAACCTTTTCCGCGCCGGTCGCTTGAATCGCACTCATGAGTGAAGCCCAATCTACATGGTCACTGAGGACAAAGCCGCGGTCCACGGCTCGGCGTCGACGAGCTCCGCGAATCGCCATCCAGCCCGACAAAAACGCAGTTGAATGATCGCCAAACCGTCGAACCCAAGGTGTGCCGTTGGCGCTTGGTGGAGCGATGATGATTGCCTGGCTCCAATCGAACTTCGGATCCATCTGGAAGACGTTCTGGGTTGCTGGCAGATCCACGCCATGAGCGCGATAGTCCTCAGTGAGTCCCTGGACTGCGCCATGGAGGAAAATCGGTCCAATGGAGCGATCAAGCCCGGAAAGCGCGCGTTGAGCCTTGCCGAGTGCATATCCCATCAGCAACGACGCCTTGCCCTCGGACTGATTCTTTCTCCACCAATCGTTTATCTCGGCAAAGACGTCCTCCTGCTTCGGCCAGCGGTAGATTGGCAGCCCGAAGGTGGATTCGGTAATAAACGTATGGCACTTCACTGGCTCGAACGGAGTGCAAGTGGGATCGGCTTCGGTTTTGTAGTCCCCACTTGCGACCGCCACCTGGCCCTGTCGCTCCACTCGCACTTGGGCCGAACCCAAAATGTGCCCAGCGGGGTGAAGGCTCACTTGGACGCCGTTGATGGTCAGCGCTTTGCCGTAATCCAGCGTTTCGATGTTTGCTTCGTCACTCAAGCGGCGGCGTAAGACCCGATATCCCGCCGACGCACAGAGGTAACGCTCGGACCCGTACCGAGCGTGATCCCCGTGAGCATGGGTGATGATTGCCCGCGAGACCGGCTTCCAGGGGTCGATGTAAAAGTCGCCAGCTTCACACCAGATTCCTCGGTCGGTTGCACACAGCAGGTCGCGAGCCATAGCTTTTCCATCAGACGGCTGCTTCGCAGGCTACGGCCTAAACTACAAAGGCGTCGACTTTCTTGTAAGCGTCGATGAGCGCCCGCTCGCCATCCTTGCCGGGTTTCGCGTTGCCATGCTCCATACCCATCACACCCTTAAAACCTTTCGCGTGAATATGCTTGAAAATGTTTAGGTAATTGATTTCACCCGTGGTCGGTTCGCGTCGGCCCGGATTGTCGCCAATCTGGAAATAGGCAATCTCAGACCATGCCCGGTCGATGTTGGGGATGATGTTTCCTTCGTGGATCTGTTGGTGATAGATGTCGAACAGGATCTTGCAGCTGGGGCTGTCAACGGCCCGGCAAATCTCATACCCCTGGGCGATTTTATTTAGAAAGAGGTTCGGATGATCCCGGAAATTGAGCGGCTCTAAAACCATGATCAGGTTGTGAGGCTCGAAAATTTCTGCGCCGCGCCGGAGCGCCTCAATCACATTGGCGGTTTGGTATCCGACATCCTGACGGTTGTCGTAAGTTCCGGGCACGACAGTCATCCACTTGGCCCCGCAGCGCTTGGCGACATCCACCGAATCTCGGCAGTTCTGCAAGAACTTGTCCAGGTGATCTTGTCGACCCGTGGTGAGCGTTGGGTTGCTCCAGTCGATATCGTTCACCACGAAGACACCCATTGTGATGCCGAGGTCTCGCATGGTCTTGCCAAGAAGTTCTTGATCTTCCTTGGAACGGCCGCGCATGCCGTTGTCTTCCCACGCTGTAAACCCTTCGTCAGCCGCAAATTTCAGCTGGTCGACGTTCTCCTTGGCATGATTGGAGAACATGCCGAAGTGCGGCCCGTAGTTCAATTTGAAAGTGTGCTTCTTCTGCGATTCGGAGGTGGGTTTAGCCTTGGCCATGGATGGCAGGATCATACCGGCAGCGGAAACAGCGCCAACTTGAAGCACTTGACGGCGGGTGGGTTTCATCCACCCCGTTTTACCCTTGCAGCGGTATTGGGCGTCGAATGTTCAGCACTCTCGACGCCCTACTCTGGGACTAGCCTTCCCCGTCGTCGTCTAGCGAATCCTGGGTGTTTTGTCCACCCGGCTTACCCACGGGAACGACTGTCAGCACCTGGGTTTGGGTGTCTGTTCCAATCATGATTAGTACCAAGTAATTACCTGTTGCTGGGGTGTTGCCGGCG
>JAFAFM010000340.1 GCA_023423495.1 Armatimonadota bacterium | reverse complement strand
GCACGGGGATCTCAGGTGTTTCTGCCAAGATCTCAAGCGGGGGCAGGGGATCTCCTGGAGTCCAGCCGATCGTCGCCTTAAGGCTGCTGAGCGTGGTAGAGGTGAGATTCTTTACTCTTAGCAGCTCGACCTTGGAGTTCAGCAGATCGGCTCTTGCCTGATACACATCCTTCCGGGCTACCGAGCCAATTTCGGGCCGCGCGCCAAACTCCGCCTGATCGTAAATTTTTTGGGTTCGCTCGACTTGAGATTCCGCAACCTTGAGCAACTCCTGGGAGCGCAGCGCTTCATAGAACTGCTGGTGTACGGTGAACAATGTTCGCCGCAAAAGCTGCCTGGCATCGAATCGTGTTGCGTCTTCGCTTCGCCGGGCGCTCAGCAAGCTCAACTGCCGCTGCCCGGCATCTAGGATGTTCCAATTGGCATTCACCCCGGAGGTGAAGCCATCGTCCCGCGAGATCACATTTCCAGAGTTCGTCTGGGTGAAAGAACGGCGGTTGTTGTACTCCAGGAAAGGGGTGACCGTTGGATAAAAAGCCGCCCGCGCCTGGTTCACCCGCGCATTGGCCGCTTGCACATCGAACGCTGCGGCGCGGATGTCGCCGTTGTTCCTTCTGGCCAAGCGCAGCGCTTCCGGGAGGGAAAGCGTGTCTTGGGAATAGGCCGCACCTGCCAGACCCGCCAGGCATAGGGTCAAAAACCGACTAATCGGGCGCATATCAGAAAACAATACCGAACTGAGGTCGGCCCGAGGGCCGTTTCCAGGGAAAGTAGGGCCCTAAATTGCCTGTGCTGGTAAACTATTCTCCTTCATTCGGGATGTGGCTCAGCTTGGTAGAGCGCTGCGTTCGGGACGCAGAGGTCGCTGGTTCGAATCCAGTCATCCCGACCACTTCCAGACTTTCTCGCTAATCCCTGGCGCCCGTTACTTCTTCTTCCGGATCCTCGCCACCCAATGCGGCAACGCTTGGCTCGACCAACTCGGCATGGGCAAGGTCGCGAGAGTCTTTCCGCAGCTTGCGGGCCAGGTCGTCGAAGAATGTGTACACCACAGGAACGACGAAGAGGGTTAAGAACGTGGATGTTGCCAACCCACCTACCACGGCGGTCGCCAGAGGAGCTTGAAGTTCAGAAGAAGCCCCCAGCCCTAACGCAAGCGGCAGCATTCCCAAACTCGCACACAGGGACGTCATCAGGATCGGGCGAAGCCGCGTGGGAGATGCTCGCAGAATAGCGTCATCCCTGCCCATCCCCTTGCTCCGAAGCTGGTTGGTGTAGTCCACAAGCAGTATTCCGTTCTTCACGACAATGCCGATTAGCATGAGAATGCCGACATATGCGGTCAAGCTGAACGCACGGTCGGTGAGGAAGAGGGCGAGGACAACGCCCACCGCACAGAGCGGCACCGAACACAAAATGATGAGCGGATAGACGAACGACTCGAACTGCGTCGCCAGCAGCATGTAGATGAGCGCGATCGCCAGCAGTACGCTAAATCCGAGTCCGCTGAATTCTCGTTGACGCCTCAACTGCTGATCGCCGAACGACCAGTACATGCCATCGCTAAACTCCACTTTGGACAAGGCATTTGTGATGTCTTCCTGGACGGCGCTCTCCGAGCGATCCACCACGCGGCCGCTCACCGAAACGTAACGTTGCCGGTTCAATCGCGTGATCTGGTTCGGGCCAGCTCCAATTTCGGGCTCGGCAATCTGTCCGAGCGTGATTTGGCGGGGCGGGTCGCCAGGGATGGTCTTGACGGGCAGGTCCCGCAGGCTCTCGATCGACCGCCGCTTATCCTGCGGTACCTGAACGTAGATCGGATATTGGAATCCACCTTCCTGGAAGTAGGTGGAGAGGGCGCCAGTGGTGCTGATGCCGATTGCTCGTGCGGCCTCCGCGAAGGAAACTCCCAGTTGGGCCGCTTTTTGCCGGTCGACCTTCCACTGCAATTCGGGATTTGCATCTTGAATCGAGAGGTCCAAGCCTTCCAAGCCAGCCACATCCTGCAGGACTTCTTGGACTTCACGTGCCTGGGCCAGGATTTGGTCCATATCCGCACCGAAGATGTCCACCTGTACGCCCTGGTTGTTCCCGGCGAGGCTATTCGCCACGAGATCGTAGGGTTGAGCGGTCGCCCGGACTCCGCCAATCGCTCCGATTTTCCGCTGAAGATTTCGAATGACCTCTTCGGTTGGAACGCGGCGGTTCTCCTTCAAACGGATCGTGGCCGAACCCTCGTTGGAACGATCGGACCCCGTAGTTCCCCGGATGCTAAAGTTGGCGCCCGCGGCAAGCAAAACCGTCTCTACCGATGGCTCAGCGAGAAGGATCTTTTCGACCTCCATCATCTTCGCGTATGTGGTATCCAACTCCGTGGCGATGGGCGTTCTCACCCTTACCGTGAAATCTCCAGTATCAGTCTTCGGCAAAGTCTCAGTTCCGATGATCGGCACGAGCGGAAGCACGACGAGTGTTAGTGCCAAGGCTCCACCCAAGACGAACCACCGGTGTTTGATCGCCCACGCAAGGCGGTCGTGGTAGGCCTCGTCCATTCGGTTGAAGAACCTGCCGACGGCGTCGAAAACACGCGTGATGGGCCCGATCTTCTTGCCGCGGAGTTGGCGGAGCTCGGGATGGGCTTCTTCTTCCACCTCTTCTTCCCGAATGACGCGCGAAGCAAGCATCGGTACGACGGTCACCGCGTCGAGCAGAGAGACCGCAATTGAGAAGATAACGACGAGCGCGAACTGAGTAAAGGTTTGTCCAGACTGTCCTTGGATAAGTAGCAGGGGCAAAAAGACCACCATGACTGTAAACGTGGACGCCATGACGGCGGACATGATTTCTTGAGTGCCCGTTACTGCAGCCTCGGGCGCTTTCCGCCCATCGCGCTCGATGTGCCGGAAGATGTTCTCGAGAACAACGATTGCATCGTCCACGATCAGCCCTGTGGCCAACGCCAAGCCGCTTAACGAAATCGTATTCAGGGTAAATCCCAGGAAGTACATCAGGGCGAAAGTGCTGATGATGGAAATCGGGATGGATAGCGCTACGACCATCGTGCTTCGCACGCTCCGGAGGAAGAACATGATGACGAGGATCGCAAGGATTCCCCCTATCATCGCCGTTTCCTGCAACTCCACAATCGATTTCTCGATGAAGCCCGATTGGTCGTAAGCCTTTCCGAACTTCAGATCGGGATAACGCTGTTCGATCTCGCGGACCTTCGCTTCGACATTCGCGACCGCCTCAACCGTGTTTGCGCCGCTTTGCTTGGTCACAGAAACTGCGACGCTGGGGGCGCCATTGAGCCGGGTGAAGACGCGTTGCTCCTGGCTTGCGTCGCGGATTTGGGCGACTTCGCCCAAAACGAGATTTCGGCCATTAAAAGAGCCAATCGGCATCAGCTTGGCGTCTTCAAGCGAGGTGAAGTAACCAATGCTCCGGATGGAGTATTCCTTGCCCCCGTCCTCGGCGATTCCCGCCGGAACGGTAATGTTTTCTGCCTCCAACCGACGAACGATGTCCGAGAGGTTGAGTCCGTACGCTTCAAGCTTTATTGGATCGACTTCAACCAGAATGGCCCGCTCTTGACCACCGGTCACGTTGACTTGGGCGATGCCACCCGCAGATTCCAAGATGGGAGAAATTTCATTGTCGATCAGCGTGCGAAGCTTGATCGGATCCTCGATTCCGGAAACGCCATAAATAAGCACCGGCAACGTCGAAGGATCGAACTTGAAAACGATCGGATTCTGGATGTTGGGATCGTTCGGAAATGTTCTTGCTGCCCGCTGGACAAACTGAAGCACGTCGCTTGCGGCCTGGTCGATATCCACCCCGTAATCCAACTGGACACGTACGGAAGATTGGCCTAACTGCGAAGTAGAGCTGACGTTGTAAAGACCGGGAACGGAGGAAACCGCCTGTTCGATCGGACGCGTAAGTTGTGTCTCGATCTCTTCCGGCCCTGTATTTGGCCACTGGGTGTTGACGACGACCGTCGGGATGTCGACCTTCGGCAACAGATCGATCGGCAGCCGAAAAAGACATACAATTCCCAGCAAAGTGAGGGCCGCGATGCGCGTCGTTACCGCGACTGGCCGAGTTACCGAAAAACGGGCAATGTTCACGACTTGCCTTTACCTTCGCCGCCCATCCCAACCTTCTGACCTTCTCGCAGGGTGGAGTAGGAGAGTGCCACGACCTTGTCGCCAGCCGTTAATCCTGATTTGATCTCCACGATCTTTTCATTGGATTGGCCAAGTACGACGTCTTGGACCTGCACTTCTCCTTTCTCATCCACCACTCGAACGGTGTGCTTACCGCCCTGCTCATTCAACGCCGTCTTGGGAATCGCAATCGCCACCGGGACGCGCGCGAGAGGTATCAGAATCTGGGCGAACATGCCCGGCCGGAGGGACCCGTCCTGATTCTCCAATCTAACTTGGAATCTGAATTGCCGAGTTTGGCGGTCCGCGGCAGGGTTGATATGGGTGATACGGCCACTCCAAGTTCGACCCGGATATCCATCAAATTTTAGCTGGACGCTTTGGCCGGCAAAGACTTTCGATGCGTGCTCCACGGGCATAGAACCCTCGATTAGCAGCCAGTCCAAGGATTGGATGGTCAGGAGAGTTTGTCCCGGCGTCGCCAAGCTCCCCGGGTCGGCGTTGCGTGCCGTCACGATTCCGTCGATGGAGGACCGAAGCGTCATGTCCTGGCGCTTGGCCGCTGCTTGGTCCACTTGAGCTTGCGCGGCTCGAACACTTGCCTCCAATGCTTTCAGATTTGCTTCATACGCTTTCGTGCCGGACCTGTTTGCCTTGGCGACTCTCAATGCCGATTGAGCCAGATCTACTCTCGCCCGTGCCGTTTTAACGCTGGCAGAAGCCCGATTCTTGGCGATCGCGAACTGTTGGTTGGCCGAATTTAAATTGGCTTTTGCCGACTCCAGAGCCGAGCGTGATCCATCCAACTGGGCATTGGCGACATCGACGGCCTTTTCGGCGACCGTAAGGTTGGCACGAGCGTCATCGACCAGCTGGCCCGCAATGTAGCCTTCGGCGAGAAGTTTGGTGAACCTCTCGTATCGCTGCTTGGCGTTGTCCGCATCCGCTTTTGCCGCGGCAACTCGAGCTTGGTTGTTTCGGACGTCACTCTCGGCCGCCGCAACGCGAGAAGTGGCATCGACTACCCGGGACTTTGCATCGGCGATTTGGGCTTCGTAGGATTGCTGAGCCTGTTCGAGTTCCGCCTTAGCTGTCAAGAGGTTGGCTTCCTGCTGGGAATACCCACCTTCCAACGAGATGTCATTGGCGGATTTACTGATTTGTGCTTCGGCCAAACGTGCGCGCGCCTCAGCGAGCGCCGCCTGCTGCTGGAGCAGTTGGCCTCCCAAGTCGCTCGGATTCAGTTGGGCGACGATGTCTCCCTTACGGACTGGATCACCCTCACGCAGGCTAAGAGTTTCGATGCGGCCGCTGGCTTTCGCCGAAATGTCGACCTTAAAGGGCGATTCGGCGGTTCCCACCGACTCGATGAACGTTTGTAGGGTCGCTGGCCCCGCGGTAATGAGATCTGCGGCTTGGGGTGCATTTCGCCTAGAGGCGGCTTGAGTGGCGGTTTCCTGGGCATCTGCTCTTTCGGTGGAGAGCCTCCAGGCGACAAGACCTAATAGGAGCGCCAAAGGGGCACCCCAAAAAATCGCTCGTTTCATAAGTTATGTTGGTTCTTACGACCAGCCTCCGAATTCGGTCACTTAATCGGCGGGAACCTTTTCGCAGGCCGTCAGAATATCTAAGTGATGCTTCGCGGACTCGCCCTTACTGTTGTACTTGGAATTTCCGTTTGTGCGGCTGGACAGTCGCTAAAAGTCGAAAAGTACAAGCTGCCGAATGGGATGACCGTGATCCTACACGAGGACCATTCTCAGCCACTGGTTGCGGTCAACATTTGGTACAAGGTCGGTTCAAAGGATGAAGCTCCTCGACGTAGCGGCTTCGCTCACCTCTTCGAGCACCTGATGTTCATGGGAACCAACCGGGTCAAGAACGGTGAGTTCGATACCATCATGGAGGAGCATGGCGGAAACAATAACGCCAGCACCACCGAAGACCGCACGAACTACTTCGAGTCCGGACCTTCCAATTTGCTCCCGATCCTCCTCTGGCTTGAGGCTGACCGTCTCGAAGCCCTCGACGATGCAATGGACCAGAAGAAGCTGGACTTGCAGCGCGAAGTCGTTAAGAATGAGCGTCGGCAAGGAGTGGACAACGCTCCCTACGGACGAGCCTACGAAGCGATTCCGGGCTTGATGTTTCCGCCCGGCCACCCTTACCACACGAGCGTCATCGGATCGATGTCCGACTTGGATAACGGAACCGTCGCTAACGTCAAGGGATTCTTCAACACCTTCTACGTTCCCAATAACGCCAGCTTGGTCATCGCGGGTGACTTCAATTCTCAAGAGGTGAAGCCGCTCATCGCCAAGCTTTTCGGAACCCTGCCCAAGGGAAAAGACATCTCTCGGAAGCGCGTGCCGCCGCTTGCGTTTCGAGGCGTGAAGCGCCAGACCATGAATGACAACGTCCAGGCGAGCAAGGTCATCATGGTTTGGCACAGCCCGGCGGCGTACAAGCCCGGAGATGTGGAGATGCGTCTCGCGGCAGCTCTGCTTTCCGGGGGGTTTACTAGTCGACTTTATCAAAGCGTCGTGGTGGAAAAGGCGCTTGCGTCAGATGTTTCCGCCATCCAAAATCCGCTCCTGCTAGGTTCAAATTTCATCATCGATGCGACGGCTCGAGAAAATGTGCCCATCGCCCGACTAGAGTCAGCCATCGATCAGGTGATCTCCAAGTTTGTCAAGGATGGTCCAACCCAGGCGGAACTCCAGCGTCAGCTTGCACAGGTGGATTACTTTGCCTTCAGCAGCCTACAGTCCCTGCAGAACAAAGCGGACCGGCTGAACGAGTTCGAGTTCTATTTCGGCAATCCCAACTCGTTCGCCAACGAGCGGCAGATGTTCCACGCGGTGACTCCGCGAGCCATCCGGACCACAGCAAGCAAAGTTTTGGATCTGAAGAAACGGCTGATTTTACGAGTGGTGCCCGCCAAGCAAGCGGAAGAAAACCGCAGCCAAGTGTTGAGGGTGCACCGAAAGATTGAGCCGTCGATGCCGCCGTTGCAAAATCCACGCGACCAGAAGCCTCCAATCGGGGAGATGCAGGCCTTTAATTTCCCGCTGCCGACGTCCTTCACATTGGCGAACGGGATCAAGGTGTTCTACTGGCGAAAGTCGGATCTGCCCTTAATCACCTTGGCGGCCCGATTCAACCGCGGGGCGGCGGCCGACCCCTCTAGCAAGGCGGGTCGAATGAATTTGATGGCCGATATGCTCGACGAGAGCGCTGGCAACCGAAATGCAAGCCAGTTTTCGGATGCGGTGGACAACTTGGGCGCTCAACTTGGGACAGGTGCCGACCAGCGCGGAGTCACCGTCCAACTGAGTTGCCTCAGTGCAAAGTTCACGCCTGCCTTGGACTTGATGGCGGATGCGGTCATCCGGCCAAGAATGAATGCGGAGGACTGGAAGCGGGTTAAGGACTTGCAGCTTGAGGCGCTGGCGATGGAGAACGATGATCCTGAAACCGTGGCCTCGAAGGTTGCAAATCGAGAGTTTTTCGGACCAAATCATCCGTACTCACGGCCCGTTTCCGGAAGCACTCCGACCGTGCGGGCGTTGACCCTTGCCGATGTCCGTCAGGCTTACCGATCCATCAGTCCGTCCCAGGCCACGATCTTTGCGTGCGGCAGTCTGTCGAGCGCCCAGCTGAAAACTGAACTGGACAAGCGTTTCGGGAAGTGGCTTAAAGCTCCCACGCCAGAACCCGCCCCAACTTTCTCCGAAGTTTCATCCAACGCGCAGCGAGTGGTGATCGTGGATCGGCCGGATGCCGTGCAGACGGTCATTCAGGTGATGATGCCAACAGTGCCCTATACGTCCCCGGACAGATATGGGTTGAGTGCGCTGGGTGTTGCTTTTGGGGGAACGTTCACGAGTCGATTGAATAGGAACCTCCGGGAGGATAAGGGATACACGTACGGAGCCGGACTCGCTTACTCCTTCTCCAGACCCGTGAGCTTCACCTACGCTTCGACATCTGTGAGGGCCGACGTTACGGGAGCTTCGGTCAAGGAAATCTTGGCGGAGATTAAAAACGCCACGGCTGGAAACTTCACTGCTGAAGAGGCTTCCAAAGCACGAAATACGATTCGTGTGGACTTTGTGAACGCTTTCGGAACCCGGCAAGGCATCGTGGGAACCGCCATCGCGTTCCGCGAGAATGGAATTCCATTCGACCAGCTTGGTGCCGAACTCCAAAAGTTTTACAGCGTGACGCCGGACGATCTCAATAAGCTTGCCTCCGAAGCCCTCCCGTTGAACCGTGCGTTAATTGTTCTGGTCGGCGACAAGGATGCGATCTTGAAGCAGATTGCCGGATTGGATTTGGCAACTCCACAAGTGGTGTCGCCAGGCCAATGATCTATCCTGAATAGAGCATGTACGTCCCGAACTACATTCCCGATCCGATCGAAATTTCGGGCAACGTGACGCAGCAACCGTACATGGTGCGGTTGGACTTCATCAAGCGGGTAGCGAGCTTCCACTGCCTGAGCTTGCTGGTGGTGCTCGGGTTCTCCTACAGTCCGATTGCGCTTCCGGCCAAGTACAGTTGGGTGCCCCTCGCGGGACTTATCCTGGCCTTGGCGATGGTCCGAATTCTCCTTCGGCGTACGCCCAAAGAAGCGCTGGTTTCGACCATTCTGCTCCCCGTCCTGCTGGTGAGCGTGGGACTTGCCCTTAATCCTCTGCAGCACGCGGGATGGCCCATCTGGCTCGCAAGCTTCGGACCGTACTTTGCGCTTATCTACGCCATGCTGTGCGGCAGGGACTTCAGCTTTCTAGGTCAATACTTCCTGTCGCTGATCGCATCAAGCACCCTGATTGCGGCGCTTTCGGTGGGGGCAGCCATTTCACGGGAAGATTCACAGTTCGGATTGATCGCCAATGCGGCTTATCTCACCTACTGGGTTTACGATCTTGCTTCGCTCTTGGCGAGACGCCGTCTCGGCGAAGAATTAGCCGCCGTCGTAGACTTATACCGAGATGTACTCAACATCTTTGGATATGTCTTCCGATGCATCGGACATTGGAGAAAGCATCGAATCTGGGTTCTCCCGAAGTGAACGGTTTGATACAATACTGTCC
>JAFAFM010000330.1 GCA_023423495.1 Armatimonadota bacterium | reverse complement strand
GTCAGGGTCTGACCAAGAAATGGAAGGCCCTCAAATTCTGGAACGACACGATACTTGCCGCCTTGCCCGAACACGATTTTCACTGGGCTGGGATGCACCGTTGCCTTAGCGACCGCTTGAATCAGGTCCTCGGATACTTGCGCTGTTCGGCCCGTTTCCAGGAGGGCTTTCTGCGTACCCTGTCCAGTCCGATAATTAAACAGTATTCCGGTCTTCTTCCAGAAGGACCCACTATCGTCCTTGCTGCTAAAGTGCACTAATCTACCGGAGGTATCAACCATCCTTGGTGTTTCGGTTTTGTAGTCTTCCGGCAAGAGCCTTTTCCAAGTGCTCCGAATTTCATTAATGATTTGGCTTTGCGCGGGGGTTAGATCCGTAGCCTGCGGTCCCAGCAAAAGCACGAGAAAGCCAACTACCATTTCCCTTCCCCAAATTTAGGTGCAAGTTCGACATTGATCACTTCGCCGGTGACGGCATCCACGTAAATCTTCCATTTAAGGTGGCGGAAAACATCCCCCTGTGGATCTACCGCGGTTCTGATGAGAACTTGATAGCAAAGCCTTGTCGGGCGGTCGTATTTTCTTCCCGGCGCCAATCCAAGAAGCAGATTTTGGATAAGTCCGCCGTTTCGTAAACTCAGTTTCTTTCCTTGATCAGCTAGCTTGCCTACCCGTTCAAGATCCTTAAAGAAGAAAACTAACTTTGTGCCCTCTATCTCGGGCGACCCATACAAACCATGAGTCGCTAAAGCCTGGCCAGCCAAGCCCGTTGCGGTTAAGGAGTTGATCCTCTGTGTCTTTTCTACAGGCTCGGGATTTTGAGGCAACTTAGAACTGTAGATGGAAGACACTGTAAGAAGATTTCCCGACCGGGTCAGGCTAACCGTGTACGACGGTCGTGCGAACTCCACGCCTTGCCATGTTGGATAAAGAAGGAAGGAGGTCATTGCCAGCTGGTGAACCGCAGGCTCGGGAGAATGGCCCGCAGCGACTGCATAACTCTTTGCCTTTTCCTTAAGCTCGCTGAGGCCCAGCGGTGTCCCCTCTGGCGTTGGATTCGCGGGATCTTGGAGAACGCGTAATGAAGCAAGTTCACCTGACTCCAAATAGAATGCCGCGGATATGCGCTTGGTTTTGATCGTAAACAAGTCCGACTTGTGAGTAGTCGCAATCGGACGGGTCAGATCCTCGAGCTCAATTTTAGGGTGATCTCGTTGAATCGCTCCGGCGACCGCTTGAACTTTTTGCCTTGCTGCATCGATCTGGCGATCCGTCGGTCCCGGCGTGCAAGAGGCCAACAAGGCACAAAGTATTAAAGACGGCGCAACCATTTCATCACCACCCGTTAACTCGGTTCCTCCCGGGTAACCAATAGGCTACCGCAAAGAAATTTCATCCCGATCAACCGGAGCGCTTCTCCGCGCCACAATAGGACATGACGCTCAACGCCTACACCGCAGAGAAACGCCTCGCGATCTTTGAGGACTTAAAGGCTGGACGGGAGCCGCGAGAGGGTCAGTTCGATGTCGCGCTTTTGGCGGAGGGCAGAATCAAGGGGCAACCCCAAATGGGCTCGACCAGGTACGAGCCGGACGCTATCCGGATCGAGTTCATCTATCCTGAACATGGGTCCACGGCAACCGTCTTGACGGTTACTTTGGAGTCCCCGGAAAGGATTGTCTTTCTTCCCGTTCCCGGATGGGTCGTGGAAAACATCTGGCAAGGGGACGTCACGGGCACACATCACTTTGAATCGGAAGCGATGATGCTTTACGAGGCGCTTGGGGAAGAACTGACGCCATCCGGCAACGTCAAGTGGTTTGGTCCCCAGATGGCCAAGCGAAGAGAGTAGGCAGCCGGAGACTTCTCGCCGGTACCATCAGAGCCAATGACGACGCTTCTCGCAACGTGGCGCGAGCCCGGCCCCATTGCTCTGACCGCCGCCGACCAGGCCCTTTCCCAAGGCAAAGACCTCATTTCCGCCATCGAAGCCGGTCTGGCCGCGTGTGAACTCGACCCAAAGCTTCTCGCAATCGGCCTCGGTGCCCTGCCCAAATCCGATGGTGAACAGGAGTTGGATGCTTCCATCATGAATGGCAGCGACTTATCAGCGGGAGCGGTGAGTGCGGTTCGGGGAATCGTGCCCGTAATTTCCGTTGCCCGCAAAGTCATGGAGGAAACTCCTCACGTCATGCTCACCGGCGAGCAGGCGCGGCGCTTTGCCATTGCCAAAGGCTTCCGACCGCAGAACCTGATGACCGAGGAGAACTGTCGCAGGTACCAGGAATGGCTGAAGACGCCGGAAGGAACCACCGACAGCTACCACCATGCCGTGGTGGATGGCAACAACCACGGAGACACGGTGACAATGTTGGGCGTCGAGGCGAACGGGCATGTGGTGGCTGGGAGCAGCACAAGCGGCCTGCAATGGAAAATGCCGGGTCGAGTCGGAGATTCTCCGATTGTAGGGGCTGGCATCTACGCCGATGACGAAATTGGTTGCGCGGGAGCAACAGGTCTCGGTGAAGAGTTATGGAGGGGGGTTGCCTCGTTCCGCACAGTGGAGGCGATGCGGCGGGGAATGTCGCCCTTGGAAGCTTGTCAAGACACCGTCAGGCAGATGAAGCGCCGGCAAAAGCATGCTTGCGACATGCCCTGCGTCGTGCTGGCACTGAATACCAAGGGTGAGTTCGGTGCCGCAACCACGGTGGGTGAATTCCCCCTGTGGGTGAGCCGGGGTGGCTCACAAGAGCTGATCGTGTACAAAGCCGAGGAGTAGATGGCAAAACTGATCGGCACGGCAGGCCACGTCGACCACGGCAAAACAACGCTGATCAGGGCCTTGACGGGCATCGATGCCGACCGGTTCCCCGAAGAGAAGAAGCGTGGCATGACCATCGATGTAGGATTTGCTTACATCGACCTGCCCAATGCCGGTCGGGTATCGATCGTCGATCTTCCCGGCCACGAACGCTTCATCGGCAATATGCTCGTGGGCGCGTCGGCGATCGACGTGGCGCTTCTCTGCATCGCCGCGGACGATGGCGTCATGCCTCAGACCATCGAGCACTTCCAAATCCTCGATCTCCTGCCGGTCGAATCGATGGTGGTTGCGGTTACGAGGTCCGATCTGGCCACCGACGACACCATGGAACTCGTCGAATTGCAAATCGGCGACCTTCTGCGCGGGACCCGGTTCGAAAATGCGCCGATCGTTCGGGTTGCGGCGACGACTGGCATTGGTCTCGACTCGCTCCGTGACACCTTGGATAC